>DATCRE010000798.1:0-3249 GCA_036569145.1 Cyclobacteriaceae bacterium | reverse complement strand
ACGCCAGAGACGCTAAGCCGAATCAGAAAAAAGCAGGCCGAAATAGCGAACTGATCACTTCTTGATTTTTATCAAGCGCTTAATAAAATCTATCATACATATTTGTTCATTGTTTAATCATTCAACATAACCACACAACTATGTTTATTGGACATTTTGGATTAGGATTCGGAACAAAAAAACTGGCACCAACAATTTCTCTCGGAACACTCTTCATTGCATTTCAATTTCTTGATTTAGTATGGCCCACACTTTTGCTTCTCGGCATTGAAGATGTTGTTATTCATCCCGAGCTTGGTGGCACACGCACGCTGGAGTTTATATATTATCCATACACACATAGTTTGCTGATGGTCATACTATGGTCAGTACTTTTCGGCAGTGTTTACTGGTTCTTTAAAAAAAATACAAGAAACGCCATTATACTTGGCATCGGCGTGTTGAGTCATTGGGTATTAGACCTCATTGTACATTTTCATGATCTTCCTTTAATCCCAGGTCAATCAGTTTTTGTAGGCTTTGGCTTATGGGGATCAGTTGTGGCAACCAACATTATTGAAATTGCATTGCTAACAACTGGGATAGTATTATATCTCCGTTCTACAACACCATTAAATAAAAAAGGAGCAATTCTGCCGTGGGTTCTTGTGGTGTTGCTGGCGCTTGTGCAGATATCAAACCTTGTTGGTCCTCCTCCAGAAACTGTCACAGCACTAGCATGGTCAGCACAGTTTCAGTGGTTGTTTGTAGTGATTGCTTACTGGGCCGATGGTAACAGAAGTCAGAAATAGAGAATAAGATTTAACCACAAAGGCACAACGATCACAAAGAAACACGAAGATTAGTAAAGCAAAAATCCTTCGTGAACCTTAGTGTCTTATGTGTCTTCGTGGTTCAAAAAAGATTTCACTTCCTCCCTTCCAAAATATCAATATACGATCGTATCGTGCTCATAATGTTTTTTCTAATCACTGGGTCTGTAAACAATCTTGGTATACCGCTTGGCTTAGAAATAATTCTGTATGTAACCTTAATCTGTTTGTTGGAAATCTTTTCCAGTTTCCAACTGCCGGTTAACCCCATACGATCGACATCTTCGCGCACAGGCGCAAGATCTTTGTTTTCGGCAGATTCAAATGTGATGAACAATTGCTCATGGGGTTTGATCACACTCATCTTGTATTTTAGGTAATGATCCTGATCGCTAACGGGCCAGGGAATATCGTGATACGAATATTCATACCACATCATGGTATCGGGTTGAAGATAAACTTTAAATTCACTCACGTGACTCTGCCACTCCTGGATCTTCTTTTCATTTTTGATAAGCGCTAATGCAGCATAGACGTTAGTGGCAATTGTGAACTCTCCTTTCACCTCACGTGCCTGTGTTGTTGAGTTGGCATTAGGATAATTTACCCATCGCTCATAGATGGAGATCTGATCTTCTTTCTTGATCAATTCAAAACCTTCTTTGTCCTGCGCAACACTGAGGGAGGTTAATGAAATAGCAAAAAGTATAGAAAGCGTTACGTTGGTCTTTTTCATCAATTATCACATATCACAAGGTCAAAACACACAAGCATCAGGCTAAAATAGCCATCTTAACGTTAACTCCAAATCGCAATAATTATTCCACTTCAGGAGGAAATTTCTTCCGTCAAACTTCCACGATTTTCCTTAATTTCGCCCCCGAATTATTATCCATAACAGATCATGAGCCAAAACAGTCCGATTTCGTCTTTTATTGAAAAGCATTATTTACATTTTAATGCTGCAGCGCTTGTAGATGCTGCCAAAGGTTATAAAAAACACCTTGCTGAAGGTAAAAAAATGATGATTACGCTGGCGGGTGCCATGAGTACCGCCGAGCTGGGTTTAAGTCTGGCCGATATGATCCGCAATGATAAAGTTCAGATCATCAGCTGTACAGGTGCTAACCTGGAAGAAGATATTATGAACCTGGTGGCTCACTCTCATTACCGTCGTATACCAAACTACCGCGACCTCACACCTGAGCAAGAATGGGATTTGCTGGAGAATCATCTCAACCGTGTTACTGATACGTGTATTCCGGAAGAAGAAGCATTCAGAAGATTGCAAAAACATCTTTTCAAAGTTTGGAAAGATGCTGAAGATAAAGGCGAGCGTCTGTTCCCGCATGAGTTCATGTTCCGCATGATTAACAGCGGCGAGTTGAAACAATATTATGAAATCGATCCTAAGAATTCGTGGATGATTGCAGCAGCAGAAAGAAATCTGCCAATGGTTGTTCCGGGCTGGGAAGATTCTACTATGGGTAACATCTTTGCATCGTATGTGATAACAGGCGAGCTGAAAGCATCGACCATGAAATCAGGTATTGAATATATGGCCTGGCTTGCAGAGTGGTATACACAAAACTCAGGAACTGAAGGCATTGGTTTCTTCCAGATTGGTGGCGGTATCGCCGGTGATTTCCCGATTTGTGTTGTGCCTATGTTACACCAGGATCTTGAAAGAGATAACGTTCCATACTGGAGTTACTTCTGCCAGATCAGTGATTCAACAACCAGCTACGGTTCATACTCCGGTGCTGTACCAAATGAAAAAATCACGTGGGGTAAACTTGATATCAAAACACCAAAATATATTGTAGAAAGCGATGCGACCATTGTTGCTCCGTTGATGTTTGCTTATATTCTTGGTTGGTAGTTATTATTATTTCTTAGCTGCGAGCTATGAGTTATGAGCTACGAGTTAGACTCGAAACTCACAACTCATAGCTCGAAACTTTTTTACTGCATGAATCTCGAATCTGTTTTACGTTCTGAAATACATAAAGCCATTGCTGCTCTGTTCAATCAGCAGGTGGATAATTTTCAATTACAGCCTACTAACCAGGAGTTTGAGGGATCGCATACCGTGGTTTGTTTTCCGTTGACAAAACTTTCTAAGAAAAGTCCTGAGGAGACAGCGAGGCTTATTGGTGAATACCTGGTAACAAACTCAGGCATTATCAATCGCTTTAATGTTGTAAAAGGATTTCTGAATCTTGTTGTTGATGACACAACATGGATGAAAGTATTCACGTCCATCTACGACTCCAGCACCTATGGCACATTATCATCAAATGGTAATGAGATCATGGTGGAATATTCATCACCTAACACCAACAAGCCGCTGCATCTTGGTCACTTACGAAATAATTTTTTAGGATGGAGCGTTGCTGAAATTTATAAAGCCAACGGTTATAATGTTCACAAAGTG
>DATCRE010000797.1:0-10112 GCA_036569145.1 Cyclobacteriaceae bacterium | reverse complement strand
AAATCGAATTAGTATTGCAATAGAAACAAAAATGCCTCTGAAAATCCAGAGGCATTTTTATTATTCCTGATTTCTGTTTCCACAAAATCAGATTTATGCTTTTGTCTGGCCGGGAGGATTTTCTTTATTGTAAGCCTCAATAATATCACGCACCAGTTTATGCCGAACAACATCTTTCTCATTCAATTCAATAAAGCCAATGCCTTTCACATTTTTCAAAATACGAATGGCTTCTTTAAGACCTGAACTCTGACGTGATGGTAAATCTATCTGCGACGCATCGCCTGTAACAATCATTTTAGACTCAGGCCCCATGCGGGTCAGAAACATTTTCATTTGCATGGGTGTAGTGTTCTGCGCTTCGTCTAATAATATAAAGGCGTTGTTCAATGTTCTTCCACGCATGTAAGCCAGCGGTGCGATCTCAATCAGCTCACGTTCCATATAATAGTTTAACTTCTCAAATGGAATCATATCATGAAGCGCATCGTAAATAGGACGCAGATAAGGATCGATCTTTTCTTTTAAATCACCTGGAAGAAACCCCAGGTTCTCGCCTGCTTCCACTGCCGGGCGGGTAATGATAATCTTTTTAACCTGCTTATTCTTCAACGCTCTTACGGCGAGGGCCACTGAAATGTAAGTCTTACCTGTACCCGCAGGGCCAAGCGCAAATACCAGGTCGTTCTCCTTAACAAGATTAACAAGGCTTTGCTGGTTGGCAGTCTTTGGTCTTATGGGTGCACCTTTCGTTCCGAATACAATGACATCATCAGTCGAAGTTCCTTCATCGTGTGGAAGAACCATTGCCTGTTCTTTGGCGATATAATTCTGAACGTTCTCTTCAGTCACCTTTCCAAACTTGTGATAATAATCTACCAGTGAATTCAGAATATCGTTGATCTGAATTATTTCAGAAGTGCTGCCCTTAAGCAAGATCTGATTGCCGCGTGAAACAATTTTGCTTTTTGGAAAAGCTGCAGCCAGTGAGTCTATGTTCTTATTTTCAATACCCAGAAAGTCAATCAGGGAGATATTTTCTAATGTTACCGTTTTCTCAATCAATGAAATATAAATTGGTTAATGATGTATATACAAAAATAAACATTTTAAAAGTTCCGCTGAAAGTCATTTTCCCTAAATGACGGGTCATAATATTTCAGCCTCGGCGACTTCAAAATGATCTGCTTTTACTGCGTTATTTATTTCTCCGTTCATGAGGTCATAATATGTGAATATACGAACAGCTCGTTGTTCTTTTTCTACACATGCTTATCTGCTTTCCTAAAATATCCCCACCCCTACTCTGATCTTACCAACTTTAAGTTTAATTCAATGCATTCGGGTTTAGTATCCTGCAAGTAAAATCGTAAATTTCGTCCCAAATTTTGAAAACTCTATTCTGACTGATCTTTCGCAACCATGGCTATCGTAACTCTGCTAACTGACTCTGGCGAAAGCGATCATTACGTAGCAGCGATCAAAGCCCGCATCATCAGCATCAACCCGGGAATAAGAATAGAAGACATCAGCCATAAAATAAAGCCTAATGATATAGGACATGCTGCCTTTGTATTACGCTCCGTGTTTCGTGATTTTCCCAAGGGAACGGTGCATATTGTAGGTGTTGATTCTGTAGGAAGTCGTAATGACATGCCTATTGCTGTACAGCTCGAAGATCATTTTTTTGTAGGCAGTGATAATGGCTTACTTGGACTTATCAGCGATAAAACTCATCAGAATCTTATCGTATTAAATTCTATAAATTCAATTCAAACTACATTTCCTGAACGCGACATTTTTGCCCCGGCAGCTGTGAAAATTGCCAGTGGTGTTTCCTTGTCTGATCTGGGCAAACCTTTGCCATCGTTCAAGAAGATGATTGACCGACAGGTAAAGGCTACCAAGAAACAAATTACAGGATCTGTTATACGGGTTGATAGCTTTGGCAACCTGATAACCAACATACCCCGTGAGGCTTTCGAAATACTCAGCCAGGGAAAGGTATTCACC
This sequence comes from Cyclobacteriaceae bacterium, assembly GCA_036569145.1. Taxonomy (GTDB): domain Bacteria; phylum Bacteroidota; class Bacteroidia; order Cytophagales; family Cyclobacteriaceae; genus DATCRE01. The sequence continues at coordinate 8,099 of DATCRE010000797.1, read as the reverse complement.
ATACAATTTGGTGGTGAGAAGTTCAGACGTATTCATACACAATATAACCAGGCAGAAGAGGGTGAATGTTTTATTGTATTCAACAGTCTTAATGTTCTGGAAATTGGAATTTATAAAGGAAATGCCTCTGAGCTTCTGGGGCTATATTACGATAGTGTAGTTAGTATTATCTTCGAAGAATAAAGAGGAACAGGATCAAAATAATATGATGTGATTATACGAATAGTACGTATGCATTTTAGAGAATCAGAAGTAGAAACTTTTTTGAATATCTTTCAAGAGAACAAACAAGCCATTCGTCATTTTGAAGGTTGTACTCATCTTGAACTTCTTAAAGACCTTAAAGATCCCAATCTATACACTACGCTAAGCTACTGGATTAATGAAGAAAGTCTTGAAGCATATCGTCATTCTGAGTTATTCAAAAAAGTATGGAGCAGTGTTAAAATTCTTTTTGCTGAAAAATCAAAAGCCTATTCACTTGAAAAATTTATCGAACTATAAAATGCAATTCTTAAAAATCAACGCAGTACTGCTCATCGTTTTACTTAACTGTACAGTATCTTTTTGCCAGGTGAATAGCGACACCGTAAAAACTGTCGCCGTTATCGATTCAACTCAAGCATCAAGGCCCAATGAATTTGTATATACCAAACCAAAACCATTTGCTTTTGTAACAAAACTACCGAAGACGCTGGCATGGTCAGCAAAGGAATCATTTAGTAAAAAGAGTATTCCGGCTTGGGGAATTATAACATCATCAACGCTAATATTAATTGCCTGCGATCAGGACATAACCGATGGTGTAAAACGATTCTCCCGCTACATAGGTCTTGACAATGAAAATAAATACAAGACAGTTGTTGGTTTTAATGTTGGCTCAACACATTTCGATGCCTATCAACTTCCTCAGAATTTAAATTCAGTATTCTATTCATTAGGCGAAGGTTCAACAAGCTTGTTGCTTTGTGGTGGCATGTCATTGTATGGAATTGCCAGCCATGACAACCGCGCTCGCTCTACTTCAAGTCAGATTTTACAGGCTCAATTAGCCCTGGGTATTACATGCCAGATTCTTAAACGCGTAGCTGGCCGTGAAAGCCCCGCAGCATCAACTGCACCTGGAGGAGTATGGAGACCTTTTACAAAGCCATCGGAATATCAGAAGGCTGTATCACATCATGATGCTTTTCCTTCCGGGCATTTGGCAACCATGATGGCTACTGTTACAGTCTTGGCAGGCAACTACCCGGAGAAGCGATGGATTATACCTGTTGGTTATAGTGTGATTGGAGTAACAGGACTGGCCATGATCAACAATGGCGTTCATTGGGCTGGCGATTATCCATTAGCGCTGGGTATCGGTTACATTTGCGGTAAGATGGCTGTAAAGATGAATAAGCTTGTTAATACAAAAGCCAGGCGCAAGTGAAGCCTGTTGTTTTTAAAGTAACTATTTTGATTAACAAAAGCAGTTTTAGCCTAAGTTTTTTTGCTTTTATATTATAACCTCTGACTTTGGCAGATAATATTATTATCCTATTTTTAAAGTTTGAAAACCCTTAAACCCATCGAATGGAAATCTTTCTTAAAGCTGAAACATGGTTAGCCTTGCTTACGCTTACTTTTTTTGAAGTTGTTTTAGGGATTGATAATATCATTTTCATCTCCATTGTCTCTAACAAATTACCTATAGAGATCAGGGCCAAGACCCGTAACATAGGTCTTGTACTGGCCATGTTTGTACGCATTCTCCTGCTGCTCACCATCACATGGGTGATGAAGTTCAAGGAGCCTCTGTTCACTATACCCGGCACTGTTATTTTCGGTGACTCTGTTGCTGTGAGTGGTCGTGATCTTATACTTATCTTCGGAGGTCTCTTCCTGATTGCCAAAAGTACCCGCGAGATAAACCATGAAATGGAGGGTGAAGAAGAAAAGATGGAAGGCGGCGGTGGCGGCTCCAAGGTAAATGTATCAGGCATCATCATACAGATTATTCTACTGGATATTATTTTCTCGTTTGATTCTATTCTAACAGCAGTGGGTTTGACGGATCATGTGATCATTATGATCATTGCCGTTATCCTGTCTATCGGTATTATGATTATTTTCTCCGGTGCTATCAGTGACTTCATTCATAAGCATCCGTCGATGGAAGTGCTGGCATTAGGGTTCCTGATTCTGATTGGCTTCATGCTCTTTTTGGAAGGTCTGCACAAAGAAGTACCTAAAGGCTATATCTATTTCGCCATTGTGTTCTCCATGATTATTGAGATGGTTAACATCCGGGTTCGAAACAGACGCAAAAAAGCTAAAGAGGAAGCTCATGAATAACGACGAAGCGCTTCGATATCCTGTTGGAAAATTTACACCCAAGGATTCTTACACCCTTGAGGAAATCAATGTGAACATAGGCCACATTGAAAACCTTCCGGCTAAAATTGAAGAAGCATTCAAAAATCTTTCAAGTACTCAATTGGAAACACCATACCGCGAGGGTGGTTGGAATATCCGTCAGGTTTTACATCACTTAGCGGATAGTCATCTCAATGCTTTTATCCGTTTTAAATGGACGCTCACGGAGAACACGCCGATGATCAAGGCTTATAATGAAAAGGCTTGGGCCGAAACACCTGAAACTCACCTTGACCCTGCCCTTTCGATTACACTCTTAAAAGCACTTCATGCCAAATGGATCACACTGTTAAAAAGCCTGAAGCCTGAGGATATGAGTAAAGAATTTATTCATCCGGATACTATGAAACGTGTTTCCCTGGCACGATTAATTGCTACGTATGCCTGGCATGGCGAACATCACTTAGGACACATTCAAATTGTTGCTCAAAAGCAATAATGGTATACAAATCACCATTCTTTCTTTTCAATAACCACCTCGAAACGATTTACCCATCGTTATTGAGAAAAGTAAATTTTACATTTCAACAAACTCAAAGAGTTGTAACACCTGATGATGATTGGCTGGAGGTAAGCTTAAGCTCACAGCATTCAAATAAAGTAGTTATCATCTCTCATGGATTGGAAGGTAATAATGAGCGTCCTTATATCAGGGGAATGGCGAAAGCTTTTTTCGAGAACGGTTATGATGTTATGGCCTGGAATTACCGGGGCTGTGCAAGCGAAATGAATAAGCAGCTTCGGTTTTACCACAGTGGTGAAACGAATGACCTCGATGTTGTTATCAATTATGCTATCCAGTTAAAATATACCTCCATCAATCTTATCGGCTTTAGCCTCGGAGGAAACATCACACTGAAGTATTTGGGGGAAGACAGAAACCGATCTGAATTAATTAAAAAAGCTGTAGCCATCTCAGTACCCATGGAACTGAGAACGGGTTGTGAAAAGCTCTCAACGCCCGCGAACAAAATCTATCACGACAGGTTTCTTAAAAGTCTTAAGAATAAAATCATTGCCAAGTCAAAGTTGATGAAGGGCCTTGATATAACAGGAATAGAATCGATCACAACGCTAAAAGATTTTGATGATCGATACACAGCTCCTCTTCATGGATTTCGTGATGCTTATGATTACTATAATCAGTGTAGTTCGGTTCGTTATGTAAAAGACATTCAAATTCCGACGTTAATTCTTACAGCGCTGAACGATCCGTTTCTCAGCAAAGAATGCTACCCGTTTGACCAGGTTAAAAATCACAAGACTGTTGTTTTAGAAACTCCGGAAAGAGGGGGCCACGTTGGTTTTGCCCAGCTAAACACGGCAGGCTTGTATTGGTCAGAACAACGGGCACTCGACTTTATTCAATAGGCTTCGTTTTTATTAAGCGGCTTCTTTAAAAGAATCTTTCATAAGAAGCTTAAAAATCGTAAATCGTACTCGTTTTAAAATCACAGATGATCGAGCGTTACAGTATAACTTCTTCTCCTCTTACTCTTAAAGAACGCTTTGGAGTGGAGGTTCCTGCATACTATGCTCCTTCTTACAACGCTGCACCTACAAAACTTTTACCGGTCATTACCAATACGAGTCCCAACGGTATTTCAACATTTTACTGGGGTGAGACACCAGGTCTGGCTAAGAACAAAATGCCGGGAGAGAAACTTATTAACGTAAGAATTGAAAGTCTTTCCGAAAAATTATCGCTTCGAAAAGCACTGGCGAAAACACGATGCATTATACCTGCTGATAGTTTTTATGGATGGAAAAAGGTCGGCAAGAAAACCAGCATACCTTATCGTTTCGTTACCACAAGCAACAGCATATTTTCTTTTCCGGGATTATGGGAAGAATATGAAGACATTGATGGAAAAGAGATGATGCACACATTCACCATCTTCACCACCGCTGCCAACGAGCTGGTATCGACAGTTCAGGATCGCATGCCTGTTATCTTTGATCGGTCTGCCGAGTTAGCATGGTTAAATAAAGATGCAACAGAAAGTGAATTGTTTGAATTATTGCAGCACAATCTGCCGTTGACGTTAAACTATTATCCGGTTTCTCCACGCATCAATGATCCAACGCTTGATGCTCCATCATTGATTACACCAACACCTCCATCCGATCAATTTGGTAATCTTACGCTTTTCGATTAGTAATCTAAGCTATTGGGATTACTTCTTTCTCCAAGTTTTGATCTCTTTTTTAATATCAGACTGATCTTTTAATCGACCGGCATTAATATCTTCTTCAGAAGCATTCAACATCGTATCTAGTTGTTCTTTTGTTACAGGTTTATTATCTGATGTATAAGCAAAAATACTAACCTGTGAACTTAATATAGTATATACGGCTTCTAAAATACGGTTATCCTTAACCTGATCGATAATTTGATGTAACTCCGATTTAAGTTCCGATGTATTCATAAATTTGATCCTCTATGATTTTACAAAGATAATGATTTCGACCCTGCAAGAGTTAGTTTGCTTCTTTTAAACGACGTTAAAAGCCATCATCCTTCTTCTCTTCTCCCGTGTTAGGATCAGTCTGCTCTGTAGGCTCGTCAGAATTTTTCTTCTTCTTTTTCTTCTTTGGCTTTTCCTCTGGCGCTATAGCATCTTCCTCCTCCTTAACAGCTTTGGAATTATCAGGAGCCACATCTTTTTTCTTTTTATTACGAGAGAATATAGAGAATAATCCTTTTTTCTTCTTCGTTGTTTCCTGTCTAGCGACAGGCTTAACAGCGGTAGTATCTACATAGTCAAAGTCATGTTCGCCCTTCACCGGCTCTACCGTTGTAGTATCTACTTCTTCTTTCTTCTTCTTTTTGAAGAGGTTCTTAAAGAATCCAAAGAATCCTTTTTTCTTCGATTTCTCTTTCTCTTCACCGGCTTCTCTCTCACCTTGCAGCTTAGCCAGTTTAACATCAGGCAATACCAGGTTGGCACGCAGATACCACATGTAGTTATCCTGATCAACATTCAGACGCACATCTACAACGGAGTATTTCATGCTATCAGGATCGTACTTGAGCAAGCGTACTTCCTTATCTTTCGTGATAACGTAAACACTATCTTCTGCACTTTGAGTGCTGTCGTTTTTCTGAGGAACATCAACAATGTAAGTACTGTCTATGATGGATCGCGCAGCAGAATCAAGTTCGGCCTTCGAGACTACATAATCATCGCGAAGTGAATCTGGTACTACCGGATAGACAGGTTTCATTTCAACCGTCTGTAGACTTCTGACCTTTTTGGCGTATGATGTAGGTGTGGCAATTAAGTACTTAGTCTTACTTGCTGTGAGGATTTTTGGTGTTGAGTCATCAACGAAGTAGCTGAATTTCTTCCGTAAAGCTTCTTTATCGTAAATAAAAGCACTCTGATATGCAGGGCATACCAGGCGTTGGGTACAGGCGCCCAATGCAATACAGAATAGTAAAATAACAGCTAAAGCCCTTGCCATGAATAGGGGTAATCAAGCAAAAATAAGGAAAATAGGCATAAGTATCCTAATCCAGAGGACTTTATAAAGGTCATAAGATCGATTTTACATAGCATCTAACGCTGCCTTTTGACTTTTAGTGAGTGCTGAAACTACTAATTGATAAGAATTATCTGTCCATTGAAGTATCAGCTTATCAGGAATAGAACCATCGATCAGTACAGTTATCCAATGCTTTTTATTCATGTGATAGCCTGGCTTCACCGAAGGATATTGTTCGCGAAGTTCGGCGCCGATTTCAGGATCAACCTTCAGGTTAATGCTGGAAAAATCTTCGATGCCTGTAAGGGCAAACATTTTACCCATAACCTTAAACACAAGTGTGCTCTCATCAAAAGGAAACTCTTCGGTAACACCTTTCTTTTTGAGACAGTGATTGCGATAACCTTCAATGTTCACTCAGAGAAATCGTTTAAGGATGAGATAGATAACACCAATCAAAAAGACAATGATGGAGATCTTGTTTACGCCATGCATCATTTTAATATTGATGTTGCTTGGTCGTGATGGATCTTTTGAACGAAAGAAATATCCAAACACTTCGTTTACACGGAAGTAATCCAAAAAGGAATTCTTTTTTTTATTCTGTTCCTGCTTATTTAAATCTTCTTGCACTGCCATACCATTCAGTTTAAAATTTTTCGATGAGCTCAGGCTCAATCCAGCTTCCATCTTCGCGTATCAATCCAATCAGTTCGTCTACAGCATTTACAGATGGAACATTTTTCTTTACTACTTCTTTACCACGATACAATGTTATTCGTCCGGGACCGGAGCCAACATAACCATAGTCGGCATCGGCCATTTCACCAGGTCCATTAACAATGCAACCCATAATACCAATCTTCACACCTTTTAAGTGATCGGTGCGTTTACGTATCATGGCTGTGGTTTCCTGTAAATCAAAGAGTGTTCTTCCGCATGACGGACATGAAATATATTCTGTCTTCGACATGCGATTACGTGTAGCTTGTAAAATTCCAAACGCTGTCTTATTACTGATGTCGGCCCAATGTAGTTGCTCGTTTTTATCCGTAACATCTTCAAAGCCTAGCATAATGCCATCACCAAAACCATCAATAAATAATCCACCGGCATCAGTAGCAGCATAGATGCGGAAGCTGTCTTCCTCTTCTGCCTTATATTTTCTGGAGACAATAACAGGCACATCAATTTTGCGCGTAACCAAATCAAAAAATAATCTTCTCAACTCAGCCATAGCATGCGCATTGTTTGTTTCAACAATGGCGATTAGTGTTTTATCTTCTCGTAAAACATTTAATAAAGCATCATCAAGATCATCGATTGAAAACTGAATGAAGTTAATGCCGCGATGTCTCGATGATGATTTGAAGTAATTTTCTTTCGTGAATAATGGAAGCTTGTTTATTTTGTCTTCACTGTTAAGCCAGACATTATAATCCCTGATTTCTTTTAGTCCATTTGGCAACATGAAATCAATTGGTTTACTACCGCTGTAAATGTAATCAGCACCCTGATCATTCATACGCCATTTATCTGGTTCTGGCAAATAGAAATGACCTATGCAACGCAGGTCTTTATAATCACTAATCTCGATGGAACTTAAATCTGCAATAACACGAGGCACGTGATGGCTACCACCGATATTAACAACTTCACGAGAAGCACGACGTGTATAAGCAAAGGGATCTATCGGAGATTCTTCAATGGGTTTAATTTGCTTATGATCTTTACGATCATTATACCTGTCGACCATTACCTGTGCTACTGGTGCTTCTGCTTCTGGTTCTTCCGTGAGTGATACTCTCACTGTATCACCTAAGCCATCTTCAAGCAATGTACCAATACCAACAGCTGATTTAATGCGACCATCTTCTCCATCACCAGCTTCTGTAACGCCGAGGTGTAACGGATAGGGTTTGAATCCTTCAACATCAAGTTTGTGAACCAGCAACCGATATGCTTGCACCATCACCTGCGGGTTACTTGATTTCATTGATAACACAATGTTGTAATATTGAAGATCTTCACAGATACGAAGAAACTCTAAAGCTGACTCCACCATACCCAGTGGCGTATCACCATAACGACTTAGTATTCGATCTGATAATGAACCATGATTTGTACCAATGCGCATCGCGGTTCCATGCTCTTTACAAATCTTGATGAGTGGCGTAAACTTCAGACGGATA
>DATCRE010000796.1:0-4296 GCA_036569145.1 Cyclobacteriaceae bacterium | reverse complement strand
GTAGGAATTACGTTGTCGTAATCCGGGAAGCGCTCATCAATAAGACGGCAAATCATTTTGATATTACCAAATTTGAAGAAAGCGTTTGATACGTTAAAATTCAAACTCACTTCTGTATTTTCAGTAGGCAACGTTGCCTTTAACAAATTCAATGCTTTACGTGGAATGATGATGGTGCTGCCATTCTCTGACTTCACATCACTTCTTCTGTAACGAACCAAACGGTGTCCGTCAGTGGCAACGAAAGTTGTATTCTTATCACCCAGGTTTACATAGACACCTGTCATAGCAGGGCGAAGCTCGTCGTTGCTGGTAGCGAAGATGGTATTGTTTACTGCACGTGAAAGAACTTCAGTAGAAATTTCAGCCGTGAAGTCGTTTGATACTGTTGGTACTTTAGGGAAATCAGTGGCGTTTTCGCCTGACAATTTATAACGTCCGTTATCGGAAATAATTTCGACGCTGTAGGTTGACTCATCAATAGAGAACGTAACGGGTTGCTCTGGCAAATTCTTAAGTGTATCAAGAAGAATACGGGCAGGAACCGCGATGCTACCTTTTTCTTTAGACTCCACCTGAAGTTCGGTGATCATAGAAGTCTGAAGATCAGAAGCTGTTACTGTAAGGGCTCCTTTATCTAATTCAAAAAGAAAATTTTCGAGGATTGGAACAACAGGGTTTGTTGTAATAACACCATTTATATTAGATAGTTGCTTAAGCAAGTAAGCAGAGTTAACAATAAACTTCATTCGAAAAATTGTTTAGTTCTTAAAGAGGGGGTAAAGTTAAAAAGAAAAACCAATCTGAAAAATGTCAGCAGAGGGCCTAAAAACCATATATTTTAAGGTTTTAAAGCTTTTCGCGTTCCTGATGGCGTTTAGGGCTTTTTAATAAAATAGTCTTTGCCCCTAACTAAAGGAGCGATTTGATCATGTTGAAAAAGAACAGCCTCTTTGTTTCCCAATAAACCCAAAACGTAAGGATCTTTTCTGATGGGATTAAAAATAATCAGCGGATATTTTCGGTCGGCAATGTCTTTCACTTCAATAATCATGGCAGGCGTTGTCTTCGCAAGGCTGTCATAACGAGGCGATTGGCCTTCTTTCACGAAATTATCGGCTGCGAGGCGCATCATGCCATCCATAAAAGCATTCAGCTTGATGGTATCGCTCTCAGCAAGTCCCTCCACCCCAAAAAAATTATTGAAATAAGCCGCTCTGAAATTCTGTTTTGGTTGTGTTGGAAATTGCGCTGTGAATTCCTTAAAATTTCGCCAGCTAAAATTAAAAATACGCTTGTCGCGCCAGCCATTTTCGTCCAACTCGAGAATGCCCGAGGCATAAACACGGTACCCGGGAATCACCATGATGTAGGGATCGTTGGTGTTGAGAAAATACGCTTGTGTTTTTGATAAATTTCCCCCGGCGTAAAATACTTTCAGGTCTTTGCCTGAAGCCTTGAGTGAAACTTTTACACCATTATGAAGTATCACGTTCGAGATTGAATCTTTAATTGAAGCCGCAACGGGACGCTTTGGTTCTGCCTGTTGCAATGTAGCAAATAAAACATCTACAAGATGACGGTCAGCATCATACAAGCCGTTTACCCGCCAGCGGGTTCCGTCAAACTTCAATGTTATAGTTTTACCTTTCGATTCAAAGGTTACTTCATCAACGGCTTTGAAATCTTCAACGCGAAAAATAGTCCTGTCAATCTCAACCGTTGATTTCTCCTGACTGAACCAATACACCACGCTGGTCAATGCGATAAGAATCACCAATGAAATTAATAGTCGTATGTTTTTCTTTTCCTGCATTGTTCTAGCTCACACTCTTGTTTTCAAAAGAAGCATATTTTCGTTTACGAAGTATCGATCGTATAATGCCATAACCGCACAGTAATACCAATGGCAACGTCAGGTTAACCAGTTGCCATTTTAGTTTTTCGGCCTGCGCTCTATCACGATCAAGCGGCCTGATTTTTATTTCTTTATTACGCGCTCTTATCAAACCATTTTCATTGGTAAGAAACGCCAGTGCATTCATCAGCAGATCCTGGTTGGCAAATGTATATTTTGTAAAAGGATCATAACCCAGTGGTTGTGGTTGACCCGTGCGAGGGTTTACATCATTACGTGCAATATCTCCATCAGCGATGACAATAAGTTTAGTTGGAACACCATCTGCTTTAAAATCTTCTTGATCAGAACCTTCAGGTAAAAATCTGTTTTTAAATAACGATGTGAACGATCCTTCCAGCAAATAACCAACTGGTACAAATTGCTGCGAATAATCTTCAGTCTTTACTTCGCGACGCAGTGTGTTGATGCTCACATTTACAGGTGCACTAACGGCATGAGTGTATTGAGACGTCATTAGCAGTGGAGTCTTTTTAATGCCAACAGCTTTCACGGTGTCCATACTGCTTACAAATTTTGTTACCACGGCATCGAGGTTGCGCGTAATGGGGTGATCTGCATAATGATTGATGAGCGGGAAGTAAGGCCAATCCATTAATTTAAGTTGAGGCTTCCCTCCTGTTTCTCCAGTTACTACAGGGTAAACTCCTGCGCTTCTATCTTGCAACAGATCAAGGTTAAGACGCACGCCATATTTAAAGAGCTGATCATCAAGGTTAAGATCATAAGGAAAAGCAAAGTAATTTTCATTGGATGCACTGTCCATGCTCGCCTCAAGTTTATCAAGCAAAAACATCACCTTGCCACCATGTGTTATATATTGATCAAGCTTAAATTTATCCAATGTTGAGAATGCTGATTTTGGTTTGGCAATGACTAAAGCATCATAACCAGTAAGAACATTTTTGCGAGCGATGTTAACTTTCACCACATCATAAACTTCAAGCATGGCACTATTGAAGGCTGCCAGCTGAAGGCTATCCAACTCGTTATGACCTGTTATAATACCAATACGTTTACGATCATTGTTAGCGAGTTTATAAATAGCATTTGCTAACTCAAACTCTACGCCTTCTATGGATTGATTAATTTCTTCTTCGGGAGTATGCGCTTTGTTTCCCTTCAATAACATCACGCCGGTTTCAAAACCACCATAAGAAATTACAGCTCCCGGAAAAATTATTTTCTCAACGCGCTGTCCGCCTTTATTATCGATGACATTGGTTGGCTGCACTCCTTTCGATGCCAGCTCGCTCATAAATTCAGAACGAGCCTTTGAGCTCATCGCCGTTGCGGGGTCAATGAAGGTATACTGAATTTTATTTCCGGAATAGATTCTGAATTCTTCCAACGTCTCGGCTATAGAATTTCTAAAGCGTTTAAAGCCGGCATTCAGATCGCCTTCGAGATAAACTTCAACATAGACCTTATCATCAAGCTTGCTGAGAATTTCTTTTGTAGGTGCTTTGATACTGTAGCGACCTTCTTCTGTTAAGTCTATCCTGAAGAAATAGCTTGACGCCAACAGGTTAATGAGCATAACCAGTACGGCGGCGTTGGCAAGCAACAGCAAGTCGCCCAGTTTTTTACTTTTCAGGTTTACCATTGTCTGCTCCCCACAATTAGTTTAGTTAAGGAGAGCATCAGGAAGATGATACTCAAAAAATAAATCAGATCGCGACTATCAATCAACCCTTTGCTGATGGCTTCATAATGATAAAGCAAACCAAGCTGTTTAATAAATAAAGCATTAGCCGACCAGAAATCTACAGCAGCAATAGAGTTGAAACCAGAGAACAGTATAAAACATAAAAATGCAGCGACAATAAAAGCTACAATCTGGTTCGGTGTGATGGACGATGCAAAGATGCCCACAGAACAAAATACTCCACCCAAAAGCACAAGACCAATATAAGAACCAATAACACCGGGCGTATCAATGTTCCCTGCCGGATTACCTAACTGCCTTATCGAAAAATAATAGATGAGCGTTGGAATCAAGGCTACAAGAATGAGAAAAAAACCAGCCAGGTATTTACCAAGAATAATATCCCAATCACGAAGGGGCTTGGTGAGTAACAACTCCATCGTGCCGCCTTTCTTTTCTTCAGCAAAGCTGCGCATGGTGATGGCCGGAATAAGAAATATAAAAACATAAGGCCCAAATGAAAAGAGCGTATCCATGTCGGCATAGCCGTAGTCGAGCACGGAGGTTTCGGGGAATACCCACATGAGCAGACCAATGCCCGTGAGGAACACACCAATAACCAGATACGCAATGAGCGAATTGAGAAAACTGTTGAATTCTTTTGTGAGTACCTGGAGCATCGCGTTAAAAACGCCGCAAAATAAAGATTAATTATGAAATCTATCAATGG
>DATCRE010000795.1:0-4363 GCA_036569145.1 Cyclobacteriaceae bacterium | reverse complement strand
AACCACCTTGGGTAACCTGAACAAAGTCATTAACTTTTATCTTTCAGCCAACCAGCTTAGCGGCGAAATACCCTCTACCTTGGGAAACCTGACAGCCGTGAACCAACTGATTTTAAACGATAATAAATTAACAGGTCAGATACCTACCACACTGTCATCTCTATCTAACCTTACAGCCTTATATTTATACAATAATAATTTAAGTGGAGATGTACCCTCTATCTTCACCTCACTCACTAAGCTGATTCTTTTTAGTGCCTATAACAATCAGTTTACAGGAGCATTTCCATCCTCTATAGGAAACTGTTCTGTGTTGACAACCTTTGATATACATACCAATAAATTTACCAGCGTACCCTCATCACTACTTTCGCTCCCTGTGCTGAACAGTGCTCTCATTTACGATAATGAGCTGACCGCCATTCCTGATTTTTCAACAGCCGTTAATAAAGCTAACCTCACGCTCTTCATTTACAGTAACAGGCTGGATTTTTCTCAAATGGAAAAAGTAGTTGGGAAAGGTATTAAAGCAGTAACCTACAACGCACAGAAAAACATCATCGATGTTGATTTTGTAAGCCTTGTAACCGGATCAACATTAACAATCCCGGCACGCAATCCAGGTTCATACTCCACTATCTATTGGGAGAAATTAAATGGTTCAACGTGGACAAGTGTAAACAGCTCGGATGCTGATGCCACATTGAAAACATACCAGAAGTCAGCCGTAACGGGAGACATAGGTACATACCGTTGGCGCATGACTAACAGTGTTGTATCAGGCACCGTCATGTCAGGTAACATCGCCGTCGAAACAGGTTCAGTAGCAGATGCAATTGAGTTCGCTGCACTGAAAGATTTATATGACAGCTTAGGTGGTGCATCGTGGACAAACAAAACCAACTGGCCTACAAGCTGGAGTACTGTTGCTACATCAACACAAATGGATACGTGGAATGGTGTTGACATCAGCAATGGTGACATTAGTTCACTCAGCCTGATTCAAAATAATTTAACAGGTAAAATACCATCGAGCATTTCAAAACTGAAAAGCTTAAAGGTTATTGACGTTCATAGCAACAACATCACCAAAATCCCATCGAGTGTAATGACGATGACGGGATTGACCAGCTTGAACATATCGGGCAACCAGCTCTCGGGTGCTATACCAAACACCATAGGCAATCTTACACAGTTAACAGATCTTCGTCTTAATACAAATAGTTATTCTGGCGCGATACCTTCTGCTATAGGTAAACTTGTAAACCTGAAGAACCTGATGTTGCAGAGCAATCAATTGACAGGCGCGATTCCCACCTCGCTAAAAAATCTTGTTACACTTGATCAGGCTGCTTTTAACAACAACAGTCTTTCGGGCAGCATTCCGGGTTTGTTTGGTCGCATGCCAGGTCTTGATTCATTATGGTTGAATAACAATCAGTTCACAGGTTCTATTCCTGATTCCGTTCAGTATGCTACAAGTCTGGCATTATTTGATGTTTCATCGAATCAATTAACGGGTAACATTCCTTCTAGCCTTGGAAGCTTGTCATTAATGAAAACATTTGCTTTAGGTCACAACAACATTACCGGAACAATACCGGATCAACTTCAGAATTTTTCTAACATCAGGAATTTAGATTTATCGCATGCGCTTCTCAGCGGAGCCATTCCTGCATGGCTTGCAAGCAAGACAGCGTTACGAAGAATTACGTTGAATGATAACAGCTTCACATCGTTCCCGGATATTTCTGCGAGAACTGATAAAGCTTTGTTGATTATCAATATTCAGAATAACCAGATTCCTATTACAGATATTGAAAAGTATTTTACGGCGGCCAATACAACACAGTTCAGCACGTTTGTTTACTCACCCCAAACAAGTAGTCTGGTTACGCCAGCCAGTGTGATGTTAGAAGCTACTAACAGCCTTACTATTGAAGCACCTGCCGGAGGAACTCACGGTGTTTATACGTGGGAAAAACTTAGCAACAGCAACTGGGCTAACGTGAGCAGTCGCAATCAAAGCACTACGCCTAATATTTTTCTTTTAAGTAATGTAAAGGGCAGCGATGCAGGCACGTACCGCTATACGGTTACGAATACGCTTATTGGAGGAATAAGTTATCAAGCGGTAACAGATGTTGATGTATCTGATCCCATCGGGGATGCTATAAACGCATGGGCTTTTCAATATAAGTACGATACGCGAAATAGACTGATCGCTAAGAAAATCCCAGGTGCTGACTGGGTGTATATGGTGTATGATAATCGTGATCGTTTGGTTATGACACAAGATGGAAATCAACGTGTCTTGTCACCTGCGCAATGGACATTCACCAAGTATGATATGCTCAACAGACCTATCCTTACGGGTATTTATAATGACACCGAAGGTAAGGATCAACCCGGCATGCAACAGAAAGTTAATGATTTCTATACCGCCGCCGCTAACAACACAGATGAATGGTTTGAAGTTCGTGGTACGACTATTCATGGGTACACCAATCAATCATTTCCAAACGTAAGCTCCGAGAATGATTATTACACCGTTACATACTACGATGACTATACTTTTAAAAGCCTGATCAATGATTCGGAATTTGATTATGATAAGGACCACTTACCAGCAACAACGGAATTAACCGGGCAGAATGATACAGAATTTAAGTCTGTTAAGGGCTATGTTACGGGTACTAAAACAAAAGTGCTTACTGATAATAGCTGGCTATGGGCAGTAAACTATTATGATGATAAATACCGCACCATACAAACCATCTCACAAAATCACAAAGGTGGTAAAGACAAGACAACGGATGTATATGATTTTGTTGGCAAAACCCTGCGAACAAAAACCACGAACAACATTCTTGATCAATCGCCTGTTTCAATTACGAAAAGATTTAGCTATGACCATGTGGGACGATTACTCAAGACATGGCACCGGGTAGACACGCGCAAAGAAATAGTGCTGAGTGAGGACATCTACAATGAATTGGGAGAACTCATCACCAAAAAACTTCATGCTGAAGACGGAACCAGTTATAAGCAACATGTTGATTATCGTTATAATATCCGGGGCTGGTTAACACATATCAATAATGCAGACCTGAATACCAATGATGGCGGCCCCAAAGATTTCTTTGGGATGGAATTAGCCTATGACAATGATTTAGGTATTGGTGATTTCACACCGCAGTACAATGGTAATATCTCTGCCGCTAAATGGAGTACAAACCTTGGCTTTGCAACCCTCACAGACCCTACAGAGAGAGCTTATAAATTTACATACGATCCGCTGAACAGGTTGTTAAATGCAGAGCATGCTTCAAAGGTTAACACATGGAGTTCTTCAACTTCATTTAGCGAAACGATTAATTACGATTTGAATGGCAACATTTCTTATCTGAAAAGAAATAATGGCAAGGGAGAAACTGCTGATGAATTATTTTACAACTATGGCTATGGAACATTAAAGAGCAACCGGCTTTTAAGCGTTTCCGATGGTGGCATGTCAAGTAAGATTTTTAAAGACGGTAATACGCGAGGAGATGACTTTTTATATGACAACAATGGCAATGCTATAAAAGACCTTAATAAAAAGATAAATCAAATCTCATTTAATAATTATTTGAATCTTCCACAAGAACTGGTAAAACAGAGTGGAGAAAAAATTGTCACCACCTATAACGCTAATGGTTTTAAACTAGCGCAAGAGACATTTGCCGCTGGTTCAGCAACACCTGCCAGCCGAACAGATTTTATGGGACAGTTTGTTTTTCAGGATGGAAAATTAAAGACTATTCAGCATGAGCTAGGTAAGGTTGTGATACCCGAAGCAGATGCCACCGATACATCGCCTGAATACCAATACCAGATTGAAGATCATCTTGAGAATATCCGGTTAACTTTTACAACGAAGCTAAAAGCTGACGAATATAAAGCAACGATGGAAGATAATGGCCAGGCCGATATTACCAACCCGCGTGTTCAGGAGTTAGCTTACTTTGGAAATTTGTTTGAGACTGAAATAAAGAATGTTAATCAATGGTTAAATCATACAAGCCAAGCTGGTGGAAACGCTATCTATTTAGATGGCTCAGAAACAAAGACCGTTGGCCCATATAGCTTATTAAAAGTTTATCCTGGCGATACTGTCAGCATGGAAGTATTTGGAAAATACGAAACCAAAGCTTCGTACAGCACCATGCCTTTAGTAACACTATTAGCCACATTGGTGAATCCTATTAGTTCTGCGGCTTCTGCTACAGATGCAGCGGCAAGCTTTACAACATCAAACTTTGTAGATGGGGCGACTCCGCTTATCGGAGCAAAAAGTTCTTACAGCTATAAACCTTCAGCG
>DATCRE010000794.1:0-6106 GCA_036569145.1 Cyclobacteriaceae bacterium | reverse complement strand
CTCTTCAACCTTTTTCAGCAGTAGCACGTCCATCTCTCCCAACTTATGTCCATTCTCTTTCACCTCATCTGCAGAAGGAATTTCAGGAAGGTGTTTGTTTGATTTGATAAAAGATTCAACATCGCCCAATGACATGAGCTTGTAATTTTTTTCGAATACATAGTCGGCCCAGGTAGTACTTGTGTTTTCTACCTGTACTTCCTGTGCTCCTATTTTACCTTTAACAGCAAGTTTGTAACTGTTAGGATTATTGGTTAATGAAGTTCCAATGCCCACATTACCGTTTGGCAATATTGCGATCCGCGATACATAACCTGTAGACAGATACATTGTGCCGCTCGCTAAATTCATATTCAAGTATGAACTACCAAGATACATATCAAAGGCCGTTGAGGATGAAGTAGCCCGAAGAGAAAAGACAGATCCACTCGCTCCTTGAACCTGAAATACTTTCTCCGTTGAGTAGGATCCAAGAATAGAAGTTCCACCAACAACAACGTTACCATCTCGGTAAAGAAGACCTGTACTAACAGACGATCCACTCCATTGCTGAGCTTGAAGGCTGGCCCCACAATAGAATGCTAATAAAAGACAGAAGAGTTTTTTCATATATGCTATTCTTTTGTTTGTGTTAAGATTTTTTCCTCTAACATCTTTATCCTCTTCTCCTGTTCGACAATATATAGTGTCATCTCCTCTACCTTCTTTAACAAGAGCACATCCATTTCTCCCAATTTATGACCATTCACCTTTACCTCATCTGCGGATGGGATTTCAGGTAAATGTTGATTTTCTTTTATAAAAGACTCAACCTCACATAATGGCATGAGTTTATAATCTGGTTTAAAAACATAGTCAGCCCAGGTAGCACTTGTGTTTTCCACCTGAACTTCTTTGGCTCCAATTTTCCCATTCACTGCCAGTTTGTAATTATTAGGATTACTAGGCAATACTGTTCCAATACCAACATTACCATTATCACGAACTGTCATGCGAACAAAGCCAGATGTTCCTAACTGGATAGCTTTAGCATCATTTGTACTTAACAATAAAGAGTTGGCCAGGGTATTAGGATAATCATACAACGCGCTGTAACTACCATCAGGATTTTGAAACCAACGTGGATACTTGGGCATTTGAGGAGCTAGGTTATTGTCACCTACCAGTCCAATAAATCCCATAGATCCCCCATTGTCCTGCTTGAACGTTATGTAAGGATTATCATTCTCATCGTTATTATCTACATCGGCTTCAATTAACAGTTCATACTTGCCTGCAGTTCCAGAACTTATATGAAGGTTTGTTTGCGGAGAGTTTGTGCCAATGCCAACATAGCCGGTGTTGGAATTATAAATGTTATTTCCGCTGGTTATCCATTGTTGTGCCCGCAGAGCGGTAGGCAATGATAGGATTGTTAAAATGGTAAGAATGTTTCTCATGTTTTATTTTCTTTTGAGTTTCAAAACCTGTTCTTCTAAACTCTTTATTCTTTCCTCCTGCTCCAGCATATAAAGAGTCATCTCTTCAATCTTTTTTAAGAGAAGCACATCCATCTCTCCAAGCTTATGGCCATTTTCTCTTACTTCCGCAGCTGAAGGAATTTCCGGCAGATGTTTATTGAGTTCAACAAACTTCCTGACTTCTTTTAGTGGACGCAACTTATAGGTTGGCTCAAAAACATAATCTGCCCATGTAGTGCTTGTATTTTCAACTTGCACCTCTTGCGCACCTATTTTCCCTTTCACTGCGAGTTTGTAGCTATTGGGATTATTTGTTAATGATGTTCCGATACCTACTGAACCATTGGAGACAGTATAACTTATGGAGGTACCCGAGGGAGACGTAGCCCATTGCGAACCTCCACCTGCAAATGGCTGTCCGTTAATATAAAAACCTGTGGCATTTACAACGCCGTTTACATCTAACTTTTGACCTGGTGCTGTTGTTCCGATACCAACATTTCCTCCTGATTCCACCATATAAATATTCTTGTTGCTATAGGGAAATTGCATTCTGGGAATAGCATCAGTTTCACCAGTTATTGTGGCTCTTATTTTGAGAGCATTTGCGTTGTCATTAAATACATAAAACAAAGTCTGACCGTTGTTTGCCAGATCAAGACCTGTTTGATAAGTACTACTCGACGTTTCTAAACGCAGATAAGAATGGCTGGTACTTTTAACATGGAACTTACCGATGGGAGAAGATGTGCCAACACCGACACCACCTGAATTTGTATTATAAATATTAGATCCTGAGGTAGCCCATTGCGAAAACGTGGGCATAGCGATAACACAGAGTAGAAGGGTTGTTATTAGTCTTGTCATATGTGAGATATTATAAATTATTTAAGGATAAACTCTTCTTAAACTTTATATCCTCCTTCTATATCATCACTTTATCTTTGGCAATAGAGATCAACCCCTTACCTTCACAAGAAGAGAGCATCTTTTTAATAATTGAAAGTAGCCCATAAAAGAAATGCCACCAAACTTAGAACCTGTTTATTTTCAAAAACCTTAAAAATACCTTTCCATTTTTCCAGTTTATCCCAATAGTTGTTTAGAACAATTTGTTTAGACCGAGTAAGTGGTTCTTATGATTTTAAATATAAAATTGACGACTCATATTTGAGACACACCTTATTGGTTTCAAATCTCGCACACGTGGCGTGTTGGTAAGATTAAGTCGATATGATGAACAAAATCAGATTGCCAATATAGAGATCGCCAATAGCTATTTACACTTTTCGTATTATAACAATCCTACGCAAGCTCCATTATTCGCAGTGCTTTCATTATTTTTTGCTTTACATTTACTTTTTAATTTCGATCCATTTGATGAAATCCAATCGAGCTGCCCAATCATTTTTCAAATTAAGCATTCAAACTATAAGGCTGCTCACTCCTGATCAGCGCAAAGGCGCTATTAAAAATATTATCTTTTCGTTTGTTGTAGCCTTACTTGAAGTTATTTCACTAACTGCAATATTTCCTCTACTGTATCAAATTATTAAATATTCACAATCACCAGATACTGGCTCAGCTATCACAAGATATATGAACCTGCTCACTTCGTCTTTATCATGGTATACTATTCTTATAGCAGTTGTAATACTTTTCTTATTAAAAAATATAACGTCACTTTGGGCTGTTCGCTATCAGTCACGTTTTGTAAATAAGCTCTATATCACGTTTTCAGAACAGTTCTATCAACGTTTTTATCGTCAATCGTGGATTGACTATTTGCAGGAAAACTCTGCTGAAATATTCAGAAAAATAAAGAACACTCCTTACGATTTTTCAAATCAAGTCATCAACGGATATTTACAAGTTATAACAGAGTCACTTATCTGCCTGCTCATGATTGGCGTTGTAAGCTGGATCGATTACAGAATTGTATATGTACTCATCGGATTGAGTATTCCTATTATTCTTTTTTATTATTTCTTTCGTAAAAACATTATATCAAAAATTGACCGATCTTTTCGCGATCATACTCCAAAAGCAAATATTATGCTTGGTCAGGGGATAGATTGTTTTGCAGAAGCGAAAATATATCAGAAGGAAAAATTCTTCATTCGAAAATTTATTGAAGTCATAAAAATCACAAGCAGTCAATTAGCCAGCTTACATGCTTTCGCCAATCTTCCTTCACGAATTTTAGAAACGTTGGGAATCATCTGTTTTGCACTGTGCATTTTGATTGGGAAGCTCTTCCCTGACTACCAACACACGTTACTTTTATTGCTGGCTTTGCTTTCGGTATCCATGTATCGCATTTTACCATCGCTGAATAAAATCCTGATAAGCCTGTCACAAATTCAGGCTTACGCATATTCTGTTTCTGAATTGAAGTTTGGTCCAACGAATACTCTTTTGCAATCCAGAGAAATAAAGACAATAACTTTTGAAGACTCCATTCAATTTAAAAATGTTTCATTTCATTACACCAGCGTAACAGATAATCCTCTGTTGCAGAATCTGAATTTCAGTATTTCTAAAGGAGATTTCGTAATTCTCGAAGGACCATCAGGTGTGGGTAAAACAACTTTAATTCATTTGCTTGCCGGACTAATACCAGGTTACACCGGAGAGTTTAGTGTTGATAATTATGTTTTATCATCCGAATCACTTCAAAGCTGGCAGCACAATCTTGGATTGGTACCACAAGCTCCTATTGTATTACAAGATACATTATTAAAAAATATTGCCTTTGGTGAAGATGAAAATACAATAGATATGCAGCAAGCAAAAAATGCTATTGAACTTGCAGGAATTCATCATTTTATCATGGCATTACCTTTACAATTAAATACTCCCGTTGGAGAGAATGGCCTTACACTTTCAGGAGGTCAGCGACAAAGGCTTATCCTTGCCCGAGCTTTATATCGGAATCCGAAAATTTTATTGCTGGATGAAGTTACTAATCAACTTGATGAAGACAACAAACTGAAAATATTAAACACCTTACAATCTTTAACACAACGTGGCAGCACTGTTATTTTAGCGTCACACGATGCTGTGGTTAAAACTTATGCCACCCGAATTTTCCGCCTGGAGAAAAATGGATTGTATGACATTCAGGTTGTGTGATCTATTCTGACAATTTAACAAACAGGTTGTATAACATGTTCATCTTTTTGATGTCCAATCCAATAGGGATTTTTTTCCGTAATCATTAACGTCAAAGCTTTAACAGTAGCCGTTAATAAAGCTTTATCTCTTTTGCCCAAATAATAAAGTGCATTGCCAATCAATGACCAGATAAGCCATAGTGTTGAAGCATTACTATTTTTGTTCAGCTTTATAAAGTAATGGAGTGCTAATACTCTTCTGTAGTATGCTGTTTTACCAGCAAGTCTGTTTTCTGCAGCCTTGTGATGATGTATATGAGTGGTTGTTAAAATATGAATAGATTTAGGAAATCGTATTGCAACACCATAGTTATCTCCAAGCCCACTGGCATCAAGCACTTCATCATAGGGAGATTGAAGCAGCCATTCTTTTTTCACAAGTGAAGCGCCTAAAGAATAAAATCTGGTTTTAAAAAATTCACCTTCCCAATTTGTAATAAGAGGCCACCCCGCCAACGAATTACTGTTTGCTCGTTGTGCGTACCATTTCCTCATCATAACAAAAAATGGTCTGAAGAGCGTTGGCGATTTATCTGAATCAAGATCTCCCCAAACTGAAAGTTGAAAAATAAAACGCCATGAGAGATCTTTAAAACTTTTCACTTTATACTGATCTTGCCATTGTCCCCTTTCAAGATTAAGCCACAGACCAGACACTGCCCCACTGTCTGGATTTTTATGCGTGAACTCAGTAAGTTTCTCCATATAGTCAACGGGCATCTCTATATCATCATCGCAAAGAAATATCCAGGAGGAAGTGGCCTTTGCAATTCCTTTATTTCGTTGAATGCAGACTGAAGGACTTGAATCAATCCACACAAGTGGTAAATCAGGAAAGCTCTCTATTAATCTGTCTTTATATTCTTTATCATCACTGGAATCAACAATGATAATCTCTGATAATGCAACAGTTTGTTCCTGTAGATTTTTACATAAGCGCATTACTGAATGCTCTCTGTTACGGGTAGGAATTACTGCGCTTACTTTCATTTCAGATTGTTAATACCCCTTTTATCAGACGTTAATTCATACACTGCACGATGTTGTTGTACAGTCCACTTCAAATCATGTGCAGTACTCCATTCATAAGCGTTCTTTCGGATTTTTGAAATCATACTTGTATCGCTTATAAGTCTTAATACAATTTCTGCGAGTCCTTCTGCATCACCAGGATTTACTGTAAGACAACATGTATCTGTTAAATCAGCTAACAATCCAACACGAGTACCACATACCAGCAAACCAGATGCCATGGCTTCATTTACAACAACGGCCTGGCTTTCATACAATGATGTATGCAGCAAGATATCTGCATCATGATAATATTCTGGTAGTTTATCATTAGCAATAAGCCCAACAAATTTCACTTTGTCAGTTAATCCCATCTCAATAACTTTCTTCTGAATTTCTCCCTGGTGAAAATCTTCGCCAATGTGTGTGAGTGTACAGTTAATTTTTGTATTCAGTATA
>DATCRE010000793.1:0-22147 GCA_036569145.1 Cyclobacteriaceae bacterium | reverse complement strand
TCGTTATTATCGGAATTCACCAAACCATGACTGTAGGTTTTGGTAATGCCTACTGGGCTATCATGCTGGCACTTATTCTCTTGTTTGTGTATAATCTTAGAAAGAGAAAAACGCAATGAACATAGCGCTGTTCTCGGGCATCCTGGTTTCACTTATAAGCTCATTTTTCTTCTCGGGAATAGAGATCGCATTTTTATCGGCCAACAAAATTCAGATTGAATTAAAAGCCAAGCAGGGCTCTTTGGCTGGAAAAATAATATCCTATTTTATTGGCAGGCCTTCATGGTTTATTGGTACTACGCTAATAGGTAACACCGTTGGATTAGTGTTCTATGGAAACTTTATGGCACAATGGATGGTGCCTGTCTTATTAACTCATTTGCCAACGGTGTTTACAAGTGAGCCTGTGCTCATGGTTATTCACACCTTTCTGGCCACTATGATTATTTTGTTCACAGCCGAGTATCTGCCCAAGAGTTTGTTTATGATCAATCCTAATCAGGTACTTAACATATTAGCTATTCCCTTTGCTATAGCCGCCGTTATACTGGCACCGCTTACATTTACCATTGTGTTCCTTTCCAAATTTGTAATCACCAAAGTATTGCAACTTGAATATTCAGAAGAGAAGCCTGCCTTTGGTCTTACTGACTTAAATAACTATCTGCAGGAAATGCAGCAGGTTAAACACGAAGATGAAGAGGTAGCATTGGATACAACTATATTTCACAATGCCCTGGAGTTTAAAACTATTCGTGTGCGCGACTGCATGATACCGCGAACTGAAATAGTAGCCGTAAAGGTTACTGAAGGAATACCAAAATTACAGCAGGCATTTGTGTATAGCGGTCACTCCAAAATAATTATATATAAGCAAACCATCGATGATGTTATTGGCTATTGCCACTCTTCAGCATTGTTCAGACGTCCAGAAAAAATTGAAGATATTCTCACAGCCATCATCATCGTACCCGAAACGACACTGGCCAATGAATTGATGATTCGTTTTATTGATGAGCACAAGAGCCTGGCACTTGTTGTGGACGAATTTGGCGGTACATCAGGCATTGTGAGTATGGAAGATGTGATTGAAGAAATTTTTGGTGACATAGAAGATGAGCATGATGAAAATAATCTCATAGAAATAAAAATTGATAACCGTACTTACCTGATTAGTGCCCGACTCGAGATTAGCTATTTAAATAAAACTTACGACTGGAATTTGCCTGTTGGCGATTATGATACCTTGAACGGATTAATCCTGGCTTACACTGAAGAATTTCCAATAATAGGCCAAACCGTTTCCATATCCCCCTTCACCTTTAAAATAGAATCAACAAAAGATAATCGTATTGAAACTGTAAGAATGACTATCAAAGAGGTTGAAGACCAGGCATCATAAATCGGGCAAAACCCGCCTGCAGTAGTCAAAAACAGATAATTTTCTGATTATCAGATATTCAAGAGTAATAATTATCTTCTTAAAGGCAGTTTTTCTTCTGCTAAATTTTTCTAATAAAGTTTACGGGTTAAATTTGCGGCTCTTTTGTAAAGAATTTTCTTTATAATTGGCGCTTTCAAACGGTTTAATTTTAACTTATTCAAATTCATTCAGCAGTATGGCATTGATTGGAACTTTACGCAATAAAATGGGCGCAGGGGTTGTCATTTTTGTTTTTGTGGCTATCGCTCTTTTTATTGTGAACGACCTTTTTAGCAGTAAATCAGCTCTTTTTGGCAAAAATGAGGTAGGTGAAATAGCCGGCCATGCTATATCTCTTGAAGAATATCAACAAATGGTTCGCGATCAGGAAACAACCTGGCAGCTGAGCTACGGTCGTGAAGCTAGTGAACGCGATAAGCCTCTTCTTCAACAACAAGCCTGGGAGCTTTTAATTTTAAAATACGCTATTCAAAAGCAGTTTGATAAAGTAGGTATTGAGGTAACTGGCGATGAAGTTTGGGATATGATCCAGGGCAAAAACGTTGATGCCAACGTTAAGCAAGCCTTCACAAATCAGCAAACTGGTCAATTCGAGAAAGACCGTGTTGTTGCTTATCTGAATCAAATCAAATCAATGCCTGCAGGTTCAGAGCCAATCGTGCGTTGGGAAATGTTCCAGAAAAATTTAAAACCTGGCCGTGAGCGTATCAAATATGAGAACCTGATTATCAAAACAAACTACGTTACATCTGCCGAAGCAGAACGTGAATACCACAATCAAACTGACGTAGCTGAAGTAAAATACTTATACGTTCCTTTTTATACAGTACCTGACTCACTGGCTAAACCAACCGATGAGCAACTGAAAGATTATTACACTAAGAACAAAGAAAAATACAAGACTGAGTTTACACGCGATCTTAGTTATGTAAGCATACCTGTTATTCCATCAGCCCAGGATACGCTTGAGATCAAAACTGAATTTGATAAAGTAGCTGCAGGTTTCGGCACAGCTGAAGATGATTCCACATACGCTGCCGTTAACACCGATGGTCAGAATCCTTATTCAAGATATACAATGGCAACGCTTCCTGAAACTGTGAGCAATGGCAGTATAGAGGTTGGAAAAGTAATTGGCCCTTTCCTGGAAGGTTCTAATTATAAAGTTGTTAAGGTTTCCAAAATCACAGCCGACACTGTTTTCGCTGCCAAGGCAAGCCATATATTAATTAAGTGGGATAACGAAACTGAAGAAGCCAAGAAAGCAGCGAAAGAAAAAGCTAAAGGTATTTTAAAAGACATCAAAGGCGGTGCATCCTTTGAAGAAAAAGCAAGACAATTTGGAACTGATGGAACTGCATCACGTGGTGGTGATTTAGGCTGGTTCAGCGCAGGTCAAATGGTTAAACCGTTCGAGACTGCTGTATTTGCTGCGGCCAGACCAGGTTTACTAGGTGATGTTGTTGAAACTCAATTCGGGTATCATATTATTGATGTAACACACACTAAAACAAATGCAGCATATTACCTCTCCGTTATAGAAAGAAGTATAACACCAAGCGATGAGACTACAAATGAAGCCTATCGTAAAGCAGAAACATTTGCTGCTAATCTTTCTGGCGTAACTGAATTTACTGAAAGAGCAAAGCAACAAGGACTTAGTGTAATGGAAGCCAAAAACATTAAGACCAGCGACAGAAGAGTTGGTTCTTTAGGCGAGGCCAGACAAATTGTTCAGTGGTTGTTCAGAGATGCTAAAATTGGTAAAGTTTCAGAAGTTGTTGATCTTCAGGATGAATATGTTATCTCTGTTATGACAGGCGAGCTGGAAAAAGGCTACAAACCATTTGAAGCTGTTAAGGCAGAAATTACACCTGCCGTAACAAACGAAGTAAAAGGAAAACAAATCATAGAGAAATTAAGCGCACAAAAAGGTACACTTGAAGAGATTGCTAAAGCCTTTGGCGCCGATGCCAATGTTTACAGCAGCAGCGACTTGAAATTAAATACAAGCTCATTACCTACAATAGGTTTCGATCCTCAGGCTGTTGGTCTTGCATTTTCATTAGAAACAGGTAAACGCTCAAAACCTTTTGCCAGTGAAAATGGTGTTGTAATTTTTGAATCTGGAAATAAAACTATTGCTCCCGCTATTGCTGACTACGCACAATACAAAACTCAGCTTGAGCAAGGAGCTAATAGCAGAAGCAGCTTTAACATTGGCACTGCTATTAAAGAGAATTCAGATATTGAAGACGAACGTTATAAGTTCTATTAATCAGATAATAAATTAATTTAAGCCGTCCTGGTGTGTTGTATCAGGACGGCATTTTTTTCTCTATGGATCAGGACTGGCTCAATTCATTTCGTGAAAAGCTAGACCGGCATCACGCCTGGCCATCATTATATATATTCAAATTCATTGTGCCTGCTGGTAAAGAAGAAGAAGTGATAGCGCTTTTTCCCAAACACAATGTCACACAAAAAGCCAGTAAAAACGGTAATTACATTAGTCTCACGGTGCAGATGATGATGCCCTCGGGCGATGCTGTTATTGAAGTCTACGTAAAAGCTTCAGCCGTTGAAGGTCTTATTGCTCTTTAAAGCACTACCTATTTTATTCTGTTTGTTGTAATTTCGATAACACTTAACTGCCTGGAATTTATGTGGAAAGAAGAAAACAACCGACTGAAAAAAACTTTTACTTTTAAAGACTTCAGCGAAGCATTTGGATTTATGACAAGAGTAGCCATAGCAGCCGAAAAGATGAACCATCATCCCCTCTGGACTAATGTCTGGAACACGGTAAGCTTTGAGCTAAGCACGCATGATGCTGGCGATATTGTTACTGACAAAGACAGAAAACTTGCTGCAACTATTGATCAACTGGCAGCCCATTAATTATTACAAATCATGATCGGTTAACAGGCCATAGATTTTCTTTCAAACAATTATTATTACCTTTTAACTGATAACATTTACGAATGGGCGATCAAAAGAAATCATCTCTTTACCTGGTACCTACCCCTATTGGCAACCTGGGCGATATCACACTGCGCTCATTAGAAGTTCTCAAATCTGTTGATCTCATCTTAGCTGAAGATACCCGCACATCTGGCTTCCTGTTAAAACATTATAACATCAGCAAGCCTATGCAAAGTTTTCATAATCATAATGAACACCGGGTGTTGAATGGTTTAATCGAGCGGATGAAAAAAGGTGAAACCATGGCACTCGTTTCTGATGCAGGTACGCCCGGAATTTCAGATCCCGGTTTTTTAATTGTACGCGAATGTGTGCAGGCAGGACTTTCTGTTGATTGCTTACCTGGCCCAACAGCCTTCGTACCTGCATTGGTAAAGTCTGGACTCCCCATGGACAGATTTGTATTTGAAGGATTTCTCCCCCATAAAAAGGGAAGACAAACCGCCTTGAAGAAACTGGCTGAAGAAGAACGAACCATTGTTCTCTACGAATCTCCTTATCGACTCATAAAAACACTCGAGCAGGTTAAAGAATTTTTTGGTCCTGATCGCAAGGTATCCGTATCACGTGAGCTCACTAAAATGTTTGAAGAGACTGTTGGAGGAACTGTAGAAGAAGTTTTACTTCACTTTGGTGATAAGGAAGTAAAAGGTGAGATCGTTCTGATTATTGATGGAAAAAAAGAAGATTAGAAAACTTATATTTCAAGAGCCATATTACTTATTAACTTCTGTGGTTGGCTGTTAAATTTTCAGTTTAGATCATTATCTTCACTCTTCATTTTTTAAAGCCCTAACAAAATAGTCCGATGAATCTGCAAGCCATAGAAAAAGATGTTATAGAGATCACCCGCGAAGTAGGCGAGTTCATCCGAATAGAAGGGGCATCCTTTGATCGCGCCCGTATAGAACAAAAGACAGGCTTCAACAATCTTGTTTCCTATGTTGATAAAGAGGCTGAACGAAAACTTGTTACAGCGCTTCGTAAAATAGTACCTCAGGCCGGATACATTACCGAAGAAGGAACTGTTGAGCAATCAAAAAAACATGAATACAACTGGATCATCGATCCGCTTGACGGCACAACAAATTTTCTTCATGGCCTGCCCATATTTGCCATTAGCATCGGTCTTACACGAGGCGACAAAACCATATTAGGTATTGTTCACCACGTTATTCGAAATGAATGCTTTCATGCCATTGAAGATCAGCCAGCATATTGCAATAACGATGAAATTCACGTCTCACCATTGGAAACATTAAGTGAGAGTTTGCTGGCAACCGGCTTTCCTTATTATCATTTCGAAAAACAAAATGTGTATCTGGATATCATCAAAGATTTCCTCGAAAAGAGTCATGGCATCAGAAGACTTGGTAGCGCAGCAATAGATCTGGCTTACGTAGCCTGCGGAAGACTGGAAGGATTTTTCGAATATAATTTGAATGCATGGGATGTTGCTGCTGGTGCATTCATAGTACAACA
Organism: Cyclobacteriaceae bacterium; assembly: GCA_036569145.1. Classification (GTDB taxonomy): domain Bacteria; phylum Bacteroidota; class Bacteroidia; order Cytophagales; family Cyclobacteriaceae; genus DATCRE01. Next base: position 16,236 of record DATCRE010000793.1, on the reverse strand, counting down.
GGCCGGAGGAAAAGTTACAGACTTTAAAGGCGGAAACAATTTTCTGTTTGGTGGTGAACTCTGCGCAGCCAATGGACTCATGCATGAAGAAATGTTGCAAATGATCAAAAGTAAATGGTATTAGTTTCGTCCGAAAACATTCAACCAGCTATTTTAATTAGCATTAATTCTTAACTATTAAATACAAACCTATGACCGTTCAGAAATTAAAAGCCCTTACCAGCTTTGTCCTTTTACTTTTTCTGTTTGGCAGTGTAGCCGCACAAAGCAAGTTAACTGACAAATTACCTGTAGACCCCAACGTTAAAATTGGTAAGCTTGCCAATGGCTTGACATACTACATCCGAAAAAACAACAGACCTGAAAAGAAGATCGAACTCAGACTCGTTGTTAACGCCGGGTCTATTCTTGAAGATGACGATCAGCAAGGCCTCGCTCACTTTACTGAACACATGAGTTTCAACGGATCAAAAAACTTTAAGAAGAATGATCTGGTTTCTTTTCTACAATCAATAGGTGTTGAGTTTGGCGCAGACCTTAATGCCTACACAAGTTTTGATGAAACGGTATATATACTCCCTATTCCATCAGAGAAAAAAGAAAATGTAGAAAAGGGATTTCAAATACTGGAAGATTGGGCGAGCACTGTAGCTTTTGAAAATACAGAAATTGATAAAGAGCGCGGTGTCGTATTAGAAGAATCACGATTAGGCAAAGGCGCTAATGACCGCATGCAAAAAGTCTATCTCCCAAAAATTTTGGAAGGTTCAAAGTATGCCTTACGTCTGCCAATTGGTAAAGATGACATACTAAAGAATTTTAAATACGATGTAATAAAGCGTTTCTATAAAGACTGGTACAGACCAGATCTTATGGCCGTCATTGTTGTAGGTGATATTGATCCTGCTGAAGCTGAAAAAATTATCAAAGCTCATTTTGAAGCACTTAAAAATCCTGTTAAAGAGAGGGCCCGCATCAGCGGAGAATTACCAGCACGAACTAAATCAGAAGGACTAGTAGTAACTGATAAAGAAGCAACACACCACTACGTGCAGATTTATTATTCTACTACTAAATCCAAACCAGATCTTACCATTGGAGACTATCGTCAATCTATTGTTAAAGGTTTTTTCACATCCATGCTTAATCAGCGTCTGCAAGAACTCACGCAAAATTCAAATCCTCCTTTTCTTTACGGTGGTAGCAGTCTTGATGATTTTTTACGCGGACATGAAGCTTACACATCCGTTGCTGTGCTCGGCAAAGGTGGAGTTGAGCCTGCTATAAATGCAATTGTTGAAGAGAATGAACGTGCTCGTAAATTCGGCTTCACTGCTAACGAGCTTGATCGTGTAAAGAAAACCATGCTTCGTAATATGGAACGTGGTTATAACGAACGCGAAAAATCAGAATCCTCCGGATATGCAGAAGAGTACATACATTCATTCCTTGAACACGAAGCTATACCTGGCATTGAGAATGAATATAATTACTATAAAGAATTTACAGACGGCATTACGCTTGAAGAAGTGAACAAGTATGCGGCCTCCGTCATTCCTACCATTGATAAAAATAAACTCGTTCTTTTTACAGGCCCTGATAAAGCAGAGTTTAAGATCCCGACAAATCAAGAGCTTTTAGCAATAACCGAAAAAGCTTCCAGGACTGAAGTGAAAGCTTATGAAGAGAAAACCATCGCTACTTCGCTCATGGATAAAGCTCCTGTAGCAGGAAAAATCGTAAGTGAAAAACAAAATAAAGATCTTGGCACAACAGAATTAACATTAAGCAATGGAATTAACGTTATTCTAAAACCTACTGATTTCAAAAACGACCAGGTAGTAATGACAGCAACTCGCTTTGGCGGGCAATTTTTATACGATGATAAAGATAGGTTCAATGCTGAGTATGCCGTTACAGCAGTAACACAGATGGGTGTTGGCTCATTTTCACCAGTTGATTTACGAAAAGTATTAGCAGGCAAATCAGTAAGCTTAGCTCCTAAGATTGGAACGATCTCAGAAACTGTTAGTGGTCAGAGCGGATCAAAAGATATTGAATCTATGCTTCAACTTAATTATCTCTATTTCACACAGCCACGAAAGGACAATGAGTTATTCAATTCATTCGTTTCAAAGCAGCAAGCCATTTATCAAAACGTGATGTCCGACCCTAACGCCGTGTATCAGGATTCTCTTCTCAAAACGGTTTATAAACATCATGCACGTGCTCCACGAATACCACAACCTGAAGACTTTGGAAAAATTAACGTTGATCGCGCGCTTGAAATTTATAAAGATAGATTTGGCAATGCTAATGGCTTTACATTCATCTTCGTCGGAAGCTTCGACATAGCAACCATCAAGCCACTGCTTGAAACTTATCTGGCTAGCTTACCATCAAGCCCACGCACGGCATCTTTCCATGACATTGGATTACGTCCTTCAAAAGGAGTCATCAATAAAAAAGTATTTAAAGGAACTGAAGCCAAGAGTATGATCAATATTTCTTTCTATGGAGAGAAGCCATACTCAAATGATGAGCAATTAAAACTTCAGGCACTTATTGAATTGCTCAACATCAAAGTAATTGAAACATTGCGCGAAGACATGAGTGGTGTTTACGGCGCAGGTGTTTATGGAGGATTGAATAAAAATCCATATAATAATTATTCACTAACAATCTCAATGCCATGCGGACCAGAGAATGTAGACAAGCTTGTGAAAGCTTCTTTTGATGAAGTTCAAAAAGTAAAAGACAATGGCCCATCAGAAGTTGATCTTAACAAAGTAAAAGAAACCTGGAAAAAACAATATGAAGTTGACATTAGGGACAATGGCTTCTGGGCTAAGAAGCTCCAGGCTGCAGTAGAGATAGGCTCTGATGCAGGCGAAGTACTTTCATTTGAAAAACGTGTTGATGCTCTTACTCCAAAAGACTTAAAAGATGCAGCAAACAAATATTTTGACATGAAAAATTACATCCAGGTAGTACTCTATCCTGAAAAATAATTCATTGAGCAACATTAATAAAAAAGCCTTCAGGCATTGACCTGAAGGCTTTTTTATTAGGTAGCTTTTAGCAATGAAATTATTCTAGCCGATTTAGCGTTGAACGAGAGGGAAAGAATAACTAATTTGGAGCATGATTCAGCAAATCATCATTGGAGCAATATTTCTTGGAGCGATCTTTTATGTAGGAAGGCTTATTTATCGCAGCTTCCAGGCTAAATCGTGTGCCACAGGTTGTGGCAAATGTAACGCTGTTGATTTCAATAAAATTGAAGAGCGGTTAAAAGCAAAAGGGCAGATTACCAAGAGTTAATCTCATCCCCATACCTTAGTTCCTTCCGTACAATTCTTACAGATTTCTATTTCATTTCGTGATGTTAGCAGCGAGCGTCTGAATTCAACATACTTATCACTATACCAAATCTCTTCAAAAGTGTTTTTAGAAAGATCGCCTAAAACAAAGTGAGCATCTTTATCAAAACAACACGGAACTACTTTACCATCCCAGGTGATGACACAACTATGCCACATCTTCCAGCAATGATTCAGTAATTTATTTTTAACCGAATAAGTGTTGTCTCCATTTTTTCGATAGCGTGAATATTGATCAAGTGTGGGAATCAAATCTGATCCGTTTTCAAAATCATAGATCTGTGCTGTTTTAAGAAGAACCTGATCTACTTCAAGATCTTTTGCCAACGCATAAACATCTGGGATCTGATGTTCGTTGTGTTTAACAACCAGAAATTGAAATGCAACGTGAGGTGTTTTCGCTCTGAGCTTTTTCTTCCAGTGAATAATATTTTTTGTTCCTTCAATTACTTTATCAAGTTTACCTCCAATGCGATATGATTCATATGTGTCTTGTGTTGTTCCATCAAGTGATATAATTAATCTATCTAAGCCTGACTCTACTGTTTTACGTGCAGCCTCATCATTCAGATAATGTGCATTGGTTGATGTTGCTGTATAAATACCTTTAGATGATGCATAGTTAACCATGTCTAAAAACTGTGGATTCAAATATGGTTCACCTTGAAAATAAAATGTAAGGTAATGCAGTGTTGATGAAAGCTGATCGATCACATGCTGAAAAACATTTTGATTCAACATACCCGTTGGCCGTGTGAATGATCGTAAACCACTCGGGCATTCAGGACATCTTAAATTGCATGATGTTGTAGGCTCTATCGATATACTAACAGGCATGCCTTTGATCTGAGGAGATCCTGTTACACGCGATTGATAATAGCTGGATAAAATAGAAGCGCCATTCAAAACCTTCTTCAACGAAAGTTTAGACACTAAATTTATGCTATCATTTAATCCACCGATCATGGCGCAAGATAACCTCTAAAACTTTCTGTTGAGTAATTGATTGTCCTTATCTTTCGATATCTATAAATTGATTTCATGAGAACGTTAGCCATCCTTTTAGCCTTGGTTCTATATACAACGGCCTACACACAAAACATTCAATTATCTGCGCAGGTTGAAATCTCTGTACTAACCTGTGGCCCAACTCAGGAAGAATTATATTCAGCATTCGGACACAGTGCCTTTCATATCTCAGATCCTGCAGCTGGCATTGATGAAGTTTATAATTATGGGGTGTTTGATTTTAATCAACCGAACTTCTATCTCAATTTCACAAGAGGTCATCTCAACTATCAACTAGGTGTACATGATTTTCAAATGTTCAGAGATTACTACATAACTCACAACAGATACATACACGAACAGGTTTTGAATTTAACGCAAGAACAAAAGCAAAAAGTCTACGATTATCTGCAATGGAACGCAAAACCTGAGAATGAACATTATCTCTACGATTACTTCTATGATAACTGTGCAACCAAAATGCGAGACGTACTCTTAAAAGTATTTGGCAATGATGTAATGTTTGATGGATCATATATCAAAACAAATTACACCATTCGCGAGCTAACAGATATTTATTTAAAACAACAACCCTGGGGAGATTTAGGAATTGACATTTGTCTTGGCTTACCCATGGACAAAAAAGCAACACCTCTTGAATATATGTTTCTGCCTGATTACGTAGAGTCTGGCTTCAACCACGCAACCATAAAACAAAACGGAGCAATTGTCCCTTTAGTAAAGGAAACTATTTCTGTTTATGAATCAAGAGAAGTAGAGCCTGCCGCATCCCTCCCCAATCCTGTTTATTTTTTTTCTGTGCTTACTGCAATAGCCATTGGCCTTGCTGTTTATGATTTGAAAAGAAAAAAAATATCAGTGTGGTTTGATGTTATTCTATTTTCAGTTGTAGGCCTGATAGGCACTTTACTTTTATTTCTCTGGGTTGCCACTGATCACAGAGCTGCTGCTAACAATTTGAATATACTTTGGGCATTGCCAACGCATTTCATTGCTGCCATCGCTTTTATTAAACAACCCGCATGGCTAAAGAAATATTTCTTAACATCAACTGCTATCACCGTTTTTGTATTGGTGATGTGGCCTATTCTTCCACAGATGTTACATTATGCTCTCATTCCTGTTGTGATGGCACTAGCCATCAGGAGTTTCGTTCAATATCGTTTGAGGTAATCAAATAGTCGATTAGTCGATAAGAAAATCCAGAAGACTTTGTTTGGTATAAAAAGATGATGCCTTGAAAAAATATTTTTCAAGGCATCATGAAGGATCTATTATCAATAGACTAATCTACACTTACATATGAATCGGTCTGTTTGCTGTTGCTGCCAGACATGCTTCCTTCACAGCTTCCATATAGGTAGGGTGAGCATGCGATGTGCGTGCAATGTCTTCAGCAGAGGCACGGAATTCCATAGCAGTTACACCCGCAGCGATCATATCAGCAGCACGTGCACCGATAATGTGAACACCTAAAATTTCATCTGTTTGTTTGTCAGCTAAAATTTTAACTAATCCATCGGTATCACCACTCGCTCTTGCACGACCTAATGCTTTGTAAGGAAAGTTGCCTACTTTATAAGCCCGACCTTGTGTTTTAAGTTGTTCTTCAGTCTGTCCAACACTGGCTACTTCAGGCCATGTATAAACAACTCCCGGAATTAAATTGTAATTGATATGAGGCTTTTGTCCTGCTAATTGTTCAGCAACCATCACTCCTTCTTCTTCAGCTTTATGCGCCAGCATTGCTCCGCGAACAACATCGCCAATAGCATAGATATTATCCACTTTCGTTTTGAGATGATCATCAACTGGTATCTGACCTTTTACCGTTTCAATACCAACTTTATCAAGTGCAAGGGCGTCAGTGTAAGGTCTTCTTCCGATACTCACTAAACAATAATCACCTTTTAATTCAATAGCAGCACCGCCATTTTTTGGCTCAGCTTTTACCAATACTTCCTTGCCTTTGTTTTCAACAGCAGTAACCTTGTGTCCCAAATAAATATCCATGCCCAATTTCTTGGCAACCTTCTGAAGTTCTTTTCCAAGAGTAGCATCCATTGTTGGAATGAGGCTATCTAAAAATTCTACTACAGTAACTTTAGAACCAAGTCGTGCATATACAGAACCTAATTCCATACCTATGACACCACCACCGATAACAATCAGGTGTTGAGGAATTTCTTTTAACTCTAATGCCTCTGTACTAGAGATAATACGCTTCTTATCGAACGCTGCAAAAGGAAGAGGTGTCGGCTTTGAGCCTGTCGCAATAATAATTTTCTCTCCCGTAATAGAAGTTTCCTTACCATCTTTCGCAGTGACTTTAACAGTGTTCTTGTCAACAAAAGAACCAGCCCCTGTGTGAACATCAATTTTGTTCTTCTTCATCAGGAAGGCAATTCCATCGACATTAGCTTTTACAACATCACCCTTACGCTTAATCATTTGCGCAAGATTTACTTTAGGCGCTGGTATTTCAATACCATGTTCCTGAAAATGATCTTTTGCGTTGATGAAATGCTCTGATGAATCTAACAATGCTTTGGATGGAATACATCCAACATTTAAACAGGTTCCACCGAGTGTATCGTACTTCTCTACGATGGCTGTTTTAAATCCAAGTTGAGCTGAACGAATAGCGGCTACATATCCACCAGGACCTGAACCAATAACGATAACATTGTATTGCATAGTTATAAATTAAAATCTATTCAAAAACTTCATAAGCTTCAATGATGTCCAAATAGACTCCATCAAAACCTACATTTAAAATTTTCTTTGTATATGACTGATCATTGCCATAGATAACTTGCTTCCATGCCGAATCCCAGTAACGAACTGAATAATTACCTGGCCAGTTTGGATTTTCTTTATAGATAAGACTTTTGCTTAAAGAACTCCAGTAGTATCGGTAGTTCTCCGCTTCGCCAATGCTCATGTAACAGATCACCATTCGGCTACCACCATTCTTTTTTGTTTTAAGAGCAGTTATATCATCAGCCGTTAATTGTTCGCTATTGAAAAACAAATCAATCAATACTAAATCATAATTAGTCGCTTTTATCGCATCTAAGAATGCTTGCTTGGTGCTATAAGAAGATGGATTTATTAAATAAAGAAAATTCTTAACCTCACCAATGCTTGTAATGTTGTCTGTGCTTTCATTATGAAGCGTTGAAGGATAATCAGGAATATTATCTAACTCACGATGATTAGCCGCGAATGAAATAAAGCCTGCATCTTGATTCTTCACATAAGAGTCATCCATTTTCGAATGTGTAGAACAATAATCTGTGGTTAGTACCACTTTTGAACTGTTCTTCGCCACATTACAAATACTGACTAAATATTCGTTATCAGCAGTTGGTGTTAATACATCATCACCTGTGTATCCATAAAACAAATCTTCACGTCCAACAGCATCAATAGCATTTACATAATCAGTAACTACAGCGCCATCGGGCTTACTGGTTACAGTAAGAATCTCTTGTCCGTTTTGAGGAACAATGACAAAATTACTGTTTTGAGCTTTCGCATAAGCGCTGATAGCTTGAACAAACTCTCTCATCTCCTGACGAAAATCTAAATTGGGGATGGACTGTTGTTCCTCATCTTTGTGACAAGAAGTTAAAAATAATGTGACTGCTAATACTGCTAATAAAAATTTTGAGTGACTCATTAAAAAATAATAGATTAAAAAATAAAAGTTAATTAAACTCCTAAGATCAGGCGTCCTGGATCTTCAAGCATTTCTTTCACACGCACAAGGAAGCTCACAGACTCGCGACCATCAACAATTCTATGATCATATGAAAGTGCGAGGTACATGATTGGACGAATTACAACTTCACCATTTTTTGCAATTGGTCTTTCAACAATATTGTGCATACCTAAAATTGCAGATTGCGGCGGATTAAGAATTGGCGTAGACAACATAGAACCAAACACACCACCATTTGTGATAGAGAATGTTCCTCCTGTCATCTCTTCGATAGAAAGCTTACCATCGCGTCCTTTTGTTGCCAGACGAACAACTTCGCTTTCAATTTGATCGAACGAAAGTGCTTCGGCATTTCTGATGACTGGCACAACTAAACCACGAGGCGTTGAAACCGCTATTGAAACATCGCAGTAGTCATGATAAATAATTTCATCACCATTGATAGATGCGTTCACAGCAGGGAATTCTTTCAACGCAGCACAAACTGCTTTTGTGAAGAACGACATGAACCCAAGACCAACACCATATTTCTCTTTGAATTTGTCTTTATACTTAGTACGAAGATCCATGAGTGGTTTCATGTCAACCTCATTAAAGGTTGTAAGCATAGCCGTTTCATTCTTAACAGAAACCAATCGCTTGGCAATTGTTTTACGTAACGAAGTCATCTTTTCGTTGCGTACATTTCTTGAACCGCCCTGCGCAATTACAGGTGGCGCTGATGGTGTTGCAGCTTTCTTCTCAGCAGCTGGAGCAGCAGCCTGAGCTTTAGAAGCATCATCTTTTGTTATTCTTCCACCAACTCCAGAACCTTGTACCTGGCTGGCAGCAATTCCTTTTTCATCAAGAATTTTTGCAGCCGCAGGTGAAGGATGACCAGACGCATACGTCTTATCAGTTGATCCGTTGCTGGATGAAACCGCTGAAGCTGCTGTAGTCTGTGCAGATTGTGCACCACCTTCTGTTACTTCAATTTTACAAATAAGACCACCAATAGGTAATGTAGTTTTTTCTTTAGCAACAATACGAAGGATACCTGTTGCCTCCGCAGGCAATTCAAAAGTTGCCTTATCAGACTCTACTTCAGCAATGATATCATCAGTCTTCACCAAGTCACCATCTTTCTTCAACCATGTCGAAATTGTAACCTCCGTGATTGACTCGCCCACGGCAGGAACTTTCATTTCCTTAACACCACCTGTTGCTTTAGGAGCATCAGGAGTAGCTACAACAGGTGTTACTACTTTAGCATCAGCTTTTGCAGTAGCACCAGATGGTTCTATTTCACAAATAGCTTCACCAATAGGAACTGTTGAGCCTTGTGGTTTTAATATTTTTAAAACACCATCGCTTTGTGCTGTTAATTCGAATGTAGCTTTATCTGATTCTAATTCAGCAATAACTTCATCAAGCTTAACAGTGTCGCCATCTTTCTTAAGCCAGTTTGCAATAGTAACTTCGGAAATAGATTCTCCTACTGTGGGGACTTTAATTTGAATTCCCATTTGATATTTTGTTTAGTTAATAATTATAACTCAAATGTCTGATTAACAATTTTTTCTTGTTCTGCCTTGTGAACTTTTGAATATCCGGTAGCAGGAGAAGCACTTGGCTTACGTGAAACTAGTGATAAGCCAGCAGCAGGCATCATTCTTAAGATATAAGACCAGAAACCCATGTTTGCTGGTTCTTCCTGAGCCCATACAAGCTTGGCATCTTTATATTTCTTAAGTATTGCCTTTACCTGTTTCTCAGGGAATGGATGCAATTGTTCAATACGCACTAATGCTGTATCCTTCGTTTTCTTCTTCGCCTGAACTTCAAGCAGATCATAATAAATTTTACCTGCGCAAAGCACAACACGTTTCACATCTTTTGCAACAACTATTGAGTCGTCTATCACTTCTGTGAAAGATCCCGATGTAAACTCTTTTAACGGAGATATAACTACTGGATGACGTAACAATGATTTTGGAGAGAACACAATGCAAGGCTTACGGAATGCCCATGTTACCTGACGACGTAGCAAATGGAAAATATTAGCAGGCGTTGTTGGATACGCAACGATAATATTATTCTCAGCAGCTAATTGCAAAAAGCGTTCAGGTTTTGCGCTGGAGTGCTCAGGTCCCTGACCTTCATAACCATGAGGTAATAACATAACCAGTCCATTCATGCGCTGCCATTTAGATTCAGCACTTGTAATAAACTGATCAATCATAACCTGCGCACCATTTACGAAATCACCAAATTGCGCTTCCCATAAAACTAAAGCACGTGGTGAAGACATGGCATAACCATATTCAAAACCTAACACACCAAACTCAGATAACAACGAGTTATATATATGGAATTTCGCCTGGTTCTTATCAACATTGTTCAAACCACAATATGGCTCATTTGTATTTGCATCAAAGAAGTAAGCATGACGATGTGAGAATGTTCCGCGCTTAACATCCTGACCTGACATGCGAACAGGAGTCTTCTCTAACAATAAGGAACCATAAGCCAATAATTCAGCTTCAGCCCAACCTAGCACCTTATCTTCAAATATGGCAGTCGATCTGTCTTTCAGTAATTTTTCAATTTGCTTAAGCGGCTTAAATCCTTCAGGAATAGTTGTTAATGCTTTTCCTATTTTCTCAACTGCGCTTTCCTTTATGCTTGTATCGGGCGACTTATCAAAATCTTCTGGTTTAGCAAAATGCATTTGCTCCCATTCTTCTTCAACTTTCTGAGGCTTATATGGAAGCGGTTTCTGCTTCACCTCATTCAGCCTATCCTGAAGTTGATTTCTAAAACTCTTATCCATTTCATCAGCAAGCGCAGCATCAACATCTGCACGCTCAACTAATTTTTTCACATAGATCTCACGTGGATTAGGATGCTTTGCAATGATGTTGTAAAGTTTAGGTTGTGTAAACTTAGGCTCATCACTTTCATTGTGACCATGTCTTCTATAGCAGAGCATGTCAATAAAAATATCCTTACCAAATTTTTGTCTGTACTCAACAGCAAGATTAGCACAGAATGTTACCGCTTCTGCATCATCACCGTTTACGTGAAGAACAGGCGCATCAACAATCTTCGCTATATCAGTACAATAAATACTGGTACGCGCATCATCATAATCCGTTGTAAAACCAACCTGGTTGTTAATTACAAAGTGAATAGTTCCACCCGTTGTATATCCCGGCAATCCAGACATCTGAACAACTTCATAAACAATACCTTGACCAGCAACAGCGGCGTCACCATGAATAAGTATAGCCATGGCCTTGCTAAGATCTCCACCAAACTCATCATCAATCTGACCGCGCGTATATCCAATAACTAAAGGATCTACAGCTTCAAGGTGAGAAGGGTTTGGTGTAAGCTTAACATATATCTTCTTTCCTGATGGAGTATTGATATGGCTGGCATATCCTAAGTGATATTTTACATCACCATCACCCATAGTCAAATCAGGATTGACATTACCTTCAAACTCGGTGAAGATTTGTTCATATGTCTTTCCTAAAATATTGGTTAACACATTGAGTCGTCCTCTGTGTGCCATACCAATAACAACTTCCTTTACATCAAGGCCTGCAGCTTTATCTATGATAGTTTTTAGCGCTGGTATTGTATTTTCACCACCTTCAAGAGAAAATCTTTTTTGTCCTAAAAACTTAGTGTGCAAAAAATTCTCAAATACAACGGCCTCATTAAGCTTTGTAAGAATTCTTTTCTTCTCATCCTGGCTAGGGTTGTAGCTGAAATATTCTTTTTCGCATTTCTGAAAAAACCATTGTCTTATCTCATCATTGCGAATGAAGTTGTACTCAAAACCAACCTTGCCTAGATAAACAATCTTAAGCCGTTCGATAATTTTACGAAGCGTTGATTTCGGCATGCCGATCTCGGCAGCTACATCAAATTCTATATCTAAATCAGCATCAGTTAAACCAACGCTGGTATGTTCAAAATTAACATGGTGATTACGTCTCGCTCTTACGGGATTTGTATCTGATTTTAAATGACCAAATGACCGGTAAGTAAAAATCAAGTTCCGTACCTGAGTCTCCTTTATAGAGAGGTTATCAACAAGGCTGGCACCACCGTTGCCATTTTCTCCATATCGCTGAGATGAAAAATCGTACCCTTCGAAAAACTTCTGCCAGGTAATGTCGACCGAATTAGGGTCCTTTTTGTAATTTTCATAGAGTTGGTCTACATAGCCAACATCTGCATTTGATAGGTATGAATATTTATCCATGGTCTTAAAATGAAAGCGAACAAATGTAGAAAACGTGTTCTGCATTAAAAAATTGAATAACCGCATAAGCAATTATTATAATATTAACGATCAATTAGAATTCTTTATATCATTGATTGCCAAACCTTAAAATTCCCTTATCTTTGCGGACTTAAATCTTGGACGAGATCCACATAATTAAACAAACAAGTAAATGGCTGTTAAAATCAGACTGGCCCGCAGAGGCCGCAAAAAACTGGCGATGTATGATGTAGTCGTAGCTGACGCCAGAGCACCACGCGATGGTCGCTTTATTGAAAAGCTTGGTACGTACAATCCTTTGACTGTACCTGCTTCAATTGAACTGAATGACGAAAAAGCATTTCAGTGGTTAATGAATGGTGCACAACCAACTGACACCGTAAAGGCAATGTTATCTTTCAGAGGCATTATGCTGAGAAAACACCTTCAAATTGGAGTTGTGAAAGGTGCCATTACTCAAGAGCAAGCCGATGCTAAATTAGCCGAATGGTTAACTAGCAAGGAGGCTAAGAATTCAGCTAAGAAAGATACCTTAGCTAAATCTAAAGCTGAAGCTGCTCGCGCTCGTAAGGAAGCCGAAACTAAGGTTAAAGAAGCTCGCGCAGAAGCTATTCGTAAGAAAGCCCAGGCTGCTGCAGAACAAGCTGCTGCCGCTCCAAGTGAGACAGAAGCTCCTGCAACAGAAGAAGCACAAGCTTAATTTTGATTTTGATTTTACACAAAATGCCAGCGTGAGCTTCACGTTGGCATTTTTATTTAAAGCATGACAGGCATTAGATCGTATGAATTTAGATTCTTACTTTAAAATAGGGTTAATTATGAAGCCCCATGGACTAAAAGGGGAGGTGACAATTACACTGGACGATGACTTCATGAATGACATTACAGAACTTGAATCTGTTTTTATACTTGAAAATAACAACAACCTGATTCCGTTTTTTATTGAAGCTGTATCCGTAACAGGATCAAAAGCTTTTATCAAGTTTGAGGATATAAATACTCCAGAGAATGCCTTAAAAATCTCAAAGAAGGCAATTTATTTACCTAAATCATTGAGGCCAAAAGCAGGAAAAGGACAATTCTATGATGATGAAATAAAAGGATTTGAAGTAACAGACGAAATAGCTGGCCTGCTTGGTCCCGTTATAGATGTTTTTCAAACTGGTGCCAACAGACTGCTCATTGTCGATTTTAAGGGCAAAGAAATTTTCATTCCAACGAATGGGCCTCTGATTTCCAGTGTCAACAAAAGCAAACAAAAGATTATCGTAAATCTTCCGGATGGTTTTCTGGATATTTGAATATGCATATTGACATCATTACCTGTTTACCAAAACTTCTTGAAAGTCCTTTTTCTGACTCTATATTAAAGAGAGCTCAAACGAAGGGTCTTGTTAGTGTTAACATCATCGATCTTCGGAACTATTCAATAGACAAGCATAAATCTGTGGACGATTATGCTTACGGAGGTGGAGCTGGAATGGTAATGATGATTGAGCCTATTGACAGATGTATTACGGAGCTCAAATCAAAAAGACAATATGATGAAATAATATACATGAGTCCCGATGGAGATCTGTTAAATCAATCTTTGGCTAACGAACTAAGCCTGAAACAAAATTTCATAATCCTTTGTGGTCATTATAAAGGCGTGGATGAAAGAGTAAGACAACATCTGATCACTAGGGAAATAAGTATTGGTAATTATGTTTTGTCAGGCGGAGAACTGGCAGCTGCCGTTGTGGCAGACTCAGTTATCCGACTTATTCCAGGGGTTTTATCCGACGAAACATCAGCTCTCAGCGATTCCTTTCAAGATAATCTGATTGCCCCTCCTGTTTTTACCAGACCAGCTGACTATAATGGCTGGAAAGTGCCTGAAGTATTGCTTTCAGGCCATCAGGCTAAAATTGAGCAATGGCGACATGAAAAAGCTCTTGAAAGGACCAAAAACAGAAGGCCGGAACTACTTGATGAAAATTAATATTTATTGGTCTTTCTAAGTCAAAAAACCAATTTTATCAGTATTTTACTAAACAAGCATTGTCAACTAAAAATGGTTTTCTATATTTGCAGTCCATTTTAAAAATTAAGCGCAATGGCTGATTTAATAAAACTAGTAGAGAAGGAATTCGCCCAAGTACGCGAATCCATACCTAGCTTCAAAGCCGGTGATACTATCAACGTTCACGTAAAAATAAAAGAGGGTAATAAAGAACGCGTTCAGCAGTTCCAGGGCGTTGTAATTCAGCGCAGAGGTACAGGTTCAAATGGTGAAACATTCACTGTTCGAAAAGTATCAAATGGTGTTGGTGTTGAGCGTATTTTCCCAATCGTTTCTCCAAGCATTGAAAAAATCGAAGTTACTAAATTGGGTAAAGTAAGAAGAGCAAAACTCTATTACATGAAAGGCAGACAAGGAAAGGCTGCTCGTATCAAAGAAAAAATCTAGTTTTAAAATTCTTTATATTAAGAAGGGGTTGTCTTACAAGGACAACCTCTTTTGCTTTATAGCAGACTTTTAAATATTTAGAAAGGCAAAATCTAAAACTGACAGCCGCCCGCTTTGATTAGCATACTTTTAAATAATTAATAACTTTGCTATCCCTATAAAAGATACTAATGGCACAGAATATCATTGACCTATTGGGAAAAGACGGAGAAAGCCTGCTTAAGCATCAAAGCAAAACAATTAAGAAAGAGCAACTTCATCTCCCTGGGCCTGATTTCGTTGACCGAATTTTCAAGCAAAGTAATCGCAATACACAGGTACTTCGCAGCCTACAAACGATGTTTAGTCATGGTCGTTTAGGTGGAAGTGGCTATCTCTCCATACTCCCAATCGATCAGGGAATAGAACACAGCGCCGGAGCATCCTTTGCCAAAAACCCAATCTATTTTGATCCCGAAAATATCGTCAAGTTAGCTATAGAAGGAGGTTGCAATGCTGTTGCCACAACATTTGGTGGTTTAGCGTTGATGTCAAGAAGTTATGCTCATAAAATTCCTTTCATTGTTAAGATTAACCACAACGAATTATTAACCTATCCCAACAAGGCAGATCAGATTATGTATGGATCTGTTGAAGATGCATGGAACTTAGGTGCTGTTGCGGTGGGGGCCACTATCTATTTTGGTTCGGAAAATTCGACACGCCAGATAATAGAGGTATCTAAAGCATTCGAAAAAGCACATGATCTTGGTATGGCTACCATACTCTGGTGTTATATTCGTAATGATGCTTTCAAGAGAGATGGAAAAGATTTTCATATCTCTGCAGATTTAACAGGACAAGCCAATCACTTAGGAGCTACCATCCAAGCTGATATCATCAAACAAAAAATTGCTGAAACCAACGGTGGCTATAAAGCATTGAACACAGGTGGAAGTAGTTATGGTAAATTAGACGAAAGAATCTATTCTGAATTAACATCAGAACACCCTATTGACCTTTGCCGATACCAGGTTGCTAATTGCTACATGGGTAGAGCGGGCCTAATCAACTCTGGTGGAGAATCAAAAGGTGCAAGTGATATGGCCGATGCTGTAAAAACAGCTGTTATTAATAAGAGAGCTGGCGGTATGGGACTAATCTCTGGCCGTAAAGCTTTTCAAAGGCCAATGAAAGAAGGTGTAGAGATTTTGAATATTATTCAGGAGGTCTATCTGGATAAAACTATTGAAGTAGCTTAAGTTTATTATATACTGATGCACAGAAATGCAGCAGTCATTTTTTATTTTAAATTATAAAATATGCCTTGGTTTAAAAGGACGGATAAAGGGATTTTAACTCCAACAGAATCAAAACGTGAAGTACC
>DATCRE010000792.1:0-6533 GCA_036569145.1 Cyclobacteriaceae bacterium | reverse complement strand
CAGATGTACCATACAATACACTTTGAGCGTTAGAATTACCAGGATAGTAACCTGTCGCATAATTTCCCGGTGCCATTACACGTTGGTTACCAAAGTTTCCAAGTTCGGCATTAGGGCCGAAGGTTAAGTCGATAACCATGTCTGCATGCTTGTCCGAGTAAGCGAACTTTGTCTGTACCAAACCTAGCGCAAATTGGTCTGTCAGGCGATCGAAAGCTCTGCCAGCTGAGTATCCACCCAATACACCAGGATTGCCCATTAGGTTGCCAGATTTTGGCCTGTTAAATGCATGTAAATAATATGAATCAAGATATCCGGAAATAGTTACTGCAGGTTTCTCTTCTTCCTTGGCTTCAGTAGCGGCAGCATCCTGAGCTTTGGTTATGAAGGGCAAACTGCAAAGAGTGGTGAGTAAAAAGGTTAGTAAGTGTTTTGCTTTCATAGTTGATTAGTTAGTTGTTAGTAAAAATTAAGGTTAGGTTTAATTGATTGTTGTTCTGCTTTTACCAGTAAAGAACTGGTTGAGATAATACTCTGATGGGTTTAAGTAGATCCTTCTTCATAGGTTAGGTTTTGGTTTATGGTTTAAGCTTAGTTAGGTTCTTCTTTCAAAAGTAGAGTATAAATTAACCCTGAATCATTTAATTTTTTATGAAAATCTTAACATTGACATAAAAAACAAACCTAATTTGAATAAAAATTATAGAAAACGTTGTAGGTGTGGCATGTTTTTAACCTATAAGACTAAAAAATACTATATTTTTAAAATATTTCAATTGAAAATTTCAAAAGAGATCAAAAATAAAGTAGATTATTTGGTTTGATTATTGTTTTTTAAATTTATAAACTGTTTTTGGAACGACTTATTCTCAATCTGTGATGCCCTTCTGGTTTCTGAATTTTGGCAATATTCTTTCAGATTCTAAGCGACGATTCTACGAAACTATCTTAAATCGGTTGTATTGGATAGAATCGAATTAACCAAATCATTACCTTTATAAAGGTCACATCCATCTAATTAAATAGTATGAAAAATCTCCTTTTCGTCCTTTTGGTCTTCCTTCCTGCATTTATATGGGCTCAGGACGATGCAGCAGCTCGTCGTAGAAATTTCAATAACGATCATGATGTAGCGTTAAAAGAATTCGATCCAGTAAGTTATTTCAAAGGAAAGCCTGTGAGGGGAGATGCCAAGATAGCCTATACTTATAAAGGCCTTGAATATTATTTTTCATCAGATACTAATCGTGAAGAATTTAAAAAGTCGCCAGAAAAGTATGAGCCTGCTTACGGTGGCTGGTGTGCTTATACGGTAGCTATTAATGGAACCAGGGTAAAAGTAGACCCCACTACATACAAAATTTCTGGTGGCAAGTTATACCTGTTTTATAATTTTAATGGCGATAACAGGCTTGTTAAATGGAATAGAAATGAAAAGGTTTTTAAACCTAAAGCTGATGCCTTCTGGTTGAAAACAATGCATTGAATCAGTCTCAAAAAAAACTAGAGGTAAGATGTTGTCAAAAAAATATCCTGAACAGAATTGCCCAGGATATTTTATATTCCTTTGAAGTATTTGTTTCTGATTAATCCAGGACTACCAGTTTTTTCTTAATTGTTTTGTTACCCTGGTCAATAACTACAAAGTAAACTCCATTCTTTAAGCTTACAGAAGTCTCAAGTTTATAACCGTCTTCAGCTTCCGTTATGCTCATTAATTTTGAGAAGGAAGTTTTTCCCAAGAGATCGACAAGCTGAACATGAATATCGGCACTTGAACTTGAACTGATTTTAAAATTAACATTTGTTCGAGGTGCAGGATTAGGATATACAACTAAACGAAGTCCTCCGTCTGGAGATGCACTGGTTCCAGTAATACTGTTGCCATATTGAACAGGTGCCGATTCAGCAACGCAGCCATTTTGATCTGATTCTACCGTGTACTCTCCGTTTAACGATGGTACAAAGAATAGTCCTGTTGCATTGTTTATAAGCTCACCGTTTCTATACCACAGAATGAAGTTATTTGAGGTGGCAAACAATGTGTCATTACGAATGTCCAGTGTTGGAATATCTATGGCCTGACCAGTTATGTCAATTTCAACTTTAGGACTTTCACAACCACTTGCTGTGAGTGCGCTAACATAATATGTAGCAAAATCTTGTAAAGTAGGCGTTTCAAAAGAATCGCCAGTAGCTCCACTAATTTCATTCTGATTGCTGTCATACCACTTGTAAGATCCACCGGATGGTGCACCTGAAGATTTAAGTATAACAGTTGACCCTTGACATCCTGTGACGCTTTGTTCTGTAGCTGCTACAGGAGCCGTTGAATAATTAATATTTAGTGATACGGGAAGAGTTTGTGTGCTACAACCTTCGAAGCCAGCAGCTAATGAAATTGCATTGCCACCTTCAGTAAGATTTTCTTTCGGTATCACGATGAAGATGTCTCCACCGTTACCAGTGTAAGTGTTTGATATTTTATTGTTCGCACCGTTAATTGCATAATAGCTTACACCTTCTTGTGTGTTACTTAATTTGATTGTAGCAGAGTCAAGATTACATACATTATCTGCTGAAGCCACACTACTCAAGCCCAGATCAGGGCGTGAAACCTGGAGACTAAATCTTGAAGCGCCATAGGATGAAGTATCGGTTGAAATTATGGAGAAATTATAAACAGATCCTTCAACTACAAGAGTGTTAGTTTTAGCATAATTATCTCTCAATACAATTTGTCCAATGGTACCTAATGATTCAATTTCAGATACAACAAGGCTATAAGTTCCTGATGTTACGGGCTGCAATGGCTGGACATTCAGTTTAGTAATTTTAGAGCAAAATCTATTGCTCATGTTGTTAATGGCAGCTGAAACTTTATCGGATGTTAGCGAAGAGAAACTAAATTGTCCGGGGTTCACCTGCTTTACAGCATCATATTCCGGATCTTGAGTGTCTTTGCCTAATTCTGTAAACGCAATGTATGTCACATCTTCTTTCGTTCCTTGTTGCAAACTAAGAGTGATATGACTCACAGGATCTGGATCGGTAGCTTCTCTGAAAAGAGATTGCTGCTCTGTTGATTTAGCTTTTTCAGTAATAGTTAATGATGGATTTGAAGTTGTTACCTGAACCCAGAAAGCTTGTCCGGGAGCTATCTTTCCTCCTGTCAACGTTCCAAGTCCGGTGGTGTAGTCATAATACATGAACACACCCGTTGGATTATTTCTAACTGAAATAGTACTGTTTATGCCGGCTGATCTCACCCAGCCAGTGCTGCCCCACGTAATGGTTGATGCGTATGGATTACCCACTAAATTCCAGCCATCAGTTGATGCGCTACTCGGATCTGGATCAAGCGGAAGAGCAATATTTCCCTGATAAGGATTTCCTGCTACATGCATATTGATAGGACTCGCTCCATTTCGGAGATAAACAGAATAACCTCTACCTTTTTCTATAGGATACTGACTGGTAGGAGTAGTGGTTGCATATCTAACCCATGCTTCATGATCGTACTTGTAACATACAAAACTTCCTGTGAGGGGGAAGAAAGTTTCCCAGTTGCCTGCTGTTGTTCCTGCTACGGATGTTGAAATGTAACGGTATACAACTCCTTTGGGATCGATATAACGTTGAACATTTACATCTCCGGTCAATACGCCGGTTCCCTCTATTTCCTGTAGATTCGCAGTTCCGCTGGCATTCGATATCATCGTGATGTTGCCAGATGAACTGAGTTCCCCATTTTTGATTTTAATACCTGTAGTCACTTCCATAGCTTCACGCACCATTGCTTTGCCGGTTCCGGTCAGGTTTACATTAAGCTGTTTGGCAGAGTGATTCGTTGGATTAAAATAAAGATTTGAATTCGAACTGCTTGTTGAGGTAAGATCAAGGGTACCACCACTGATGGCTATACGGCCAGTTTCATTGTTACCGTTAATGACGGAGTTCTTTGCCAATACAATATTATTGGCATTGAGGTTTAATGTTGCTCCGGCAGGTATAGTTACTCCACCACCATTGAAGGTTCCTACATTAATTGAAAATGGAGTGCCCCCATTGACAACATTAGATGTATTACCAGACCCTGTAAGTGTTACCTTTTCAAAGTATAGATCACCTGATGACGTAATAGTTTGTGTGCCTCCTTTTGATAATTCCAGGTCAATACCAAAGTCTGGTGCTGTAAAGGCTGGCGCTCCATTAACAGTTATGTCACCCTGAACAATTAGTTTAGTGGTGTTATCAGGAGCACCTTTAAAAGCAATACCAGCATCACCGGTAATATTACCTAAAACCGTTGTAGTGCCTGATGCAAATACCTTATTACCGGCGCCATATAATCCTAAGTTGCCATAAGTATTTTGTTGAACGTAGGCATTACCTGAACTTGTATAGTTATAGTTCACTGTACTTGTTTGTGCAAGTGAAATAAATTGTGGAGTGGATGCCGAATTAATATTAACAGTAGCATTTGCCTGCACTTCAGTACGTGCAGTAAAAGTATTGTCAACAGTCAGTGATACACCTGAAGGAACAATAACTTTTGAAATGGAACCATCAACTGACCATTGTCCACCAAGCGAGCTTGTAGTTCTGTTGCTCACAATAAAATATTGGCCATTGTTGGCAAATGTTGTAGCAAGCGTACCACTGCCATCTGTATTTTTTCCCCACGTTGCAGGTGCGTTTAGTGCGCCTGAAGCATTAGAATAATAAACATCGGCTGCACTGGTATTTGTCGTTGCAACGCCGGATGCTGGTGACTTGTTGCCTGAAGCATCATATGCTATCACAGAAAAATTGTATGCCGTGTTAGGCGTAAGGCTTGTAGCCAGATATCCATTAATAGCTGATGTACCAATCAAAACTCCATTAGCCCATACTTCATAACCAGTAACTTTAACATTATCTGTTGAAGCTGTCCATACCAGTGATACTGTTGTAAAGGTAGATGCTGTAACAGTTAATGCTGTTGGCTGAGTTGGTACTTGTGTATCGCTTAACGTTGCGGTTGTTGCAACTGAGCTGAATGCTGAGGTTCCATTGTTATCAACTGTTTTAATTTTATAGTAGTATGCAGTACCAGGTGTCAATCCAACATCAGATAATGATGTAGTTGCTATGCGGCCAATCATAGAATAGGTACCTGTCAAAGATGTGCTTCGGTATACTTCGTAATTAGCAGGTAAGGTGCCAGTAAACGACCACGCTAAATTGATTTGCGTCATACTTATGGCAGTAGCAGTAAGATTTGTAATGGCAAGAGGTGCCGTTGGTGTAGTTATTACATTATAGCTTTTAAGTTTACTGCTAGGAACTGAAACATAGGAATTTCCAGGGTCTGGTCCTTTATATTGTAAGTCAAGACATTGTGAACCTGTATAATCGTAATACCTGATTTCAATAGTATGATAACTGTTAGCGCTTAATGTAATAGCTGCACTTGTTGAATTCGAGCAGGTACCATCGGCTACTGTTCCTTTACGTTGTATTCTGCGCGTACCGTCAATGTAAAGTTCTGATCCGTCATTAGAGTAAAGTCTGAACGTATAACTTCCGTTTTTAACAATGTAGAGATAGCCATAAAATCTGAAGTTGAAGTAGTCATCTTGTGTACGCGGGCCTGCAGGAGGAGGCCCCGCTAATGTTATGTTAGCAACCTTGCCTGTAAATTCAGGCACTGCCGTAGTCCATGGAATGGCTGTAACGTCAGTCCAGGCACCGGTGCTATGTTCATAATACAAACCATCGACATACGTATTGGCCGATACCTGGTTACTTTTAGATGACAAGTTGCCGTACAAATCAACAGCACGAACCGTGAAATTGTAATTTGTATTTAGCAAGAGCTGAGTTTTTCCAAACACATACGTTGTGTTCGTAGATCCCATTAGAATGGAATCAGTTCCATAATACACGTAGTAATCTTTTAAGCCTGAGTCATCAGTAGCAGCTGTCCAGGTAAGCGATATAGTTTGAATGCCAGTTACAGTGGCAACCAAATTTTGAGGCGGTGTTGGTTTCTGTGTATCAGTGCCTGTAGAAATGACATAGTGCTGGGCTATGTTGGTAGTACTGTTTCCAGGATAGTAGTCAGAGCGTCCTGAATTATTAACGGCGCGTATCTTATAGTAATACGTTGTGTTGGGCTGAAGTCCCGTATCGTGAAATTGAGTTACATCTTCATCCGTTAATACGGCCAGTTGCCACGGTGTAGTACTTGCATCCGTAGATGTTCGTCTCCAGAGCTCATAACCCCTTTCATCTTTTGAGTTGTCATTCCACGTAAATAATATGCTTGATGGCGATGTAATTCGTCCCGTAAGATTAGATGGTTTTGTTGTTATAACTGGAGGGGTAATGGCTGAATTATTTACACCCATTATCACATATTTGGCTTTTGAAGAAGGACTTGGACAAAGATCAAATCCTGCAGTTATGAGAGTATAGGCTCCTGTGTTAGCACATGATGTTGTGGCAGAGCAGCCTGAGATGCTGGCGACCTGTTGATCGAGCAGGGT
>DATCRE010000791.1:0-10438 GCA_036569145.1 Cyclobacteriaceae bacterium | reverse complement strand
CATCGGCTTTGGATTAGGTGTTACCGTTGGTGATGTTAACAATGATAACTGGCCAGACATCTATGTGTCGAATGATTTTTTTGAAAGAGACTATTTGTACATCAATAATCGTAACGGTACTTTTTCAGAAAGACTTGAAGACGAAATAGGACACACCAGCATGTTCTCTATGGGAGCTGATCTTGCCGATTTAAACAATGATGGCTACCTCGATATTTTTTCTACTGACATGCTTCCCAATGACGATTATAGATTGAAGACTGTAGCATCGTTCGAGTCGTATGATGTTTATAAGCTGAAGGTGAAAAATGGCTACTATCATCAGTACATGCGCAACATGTTGCAACTCAATAACCAGGATGGAACATTCAGCGAGATTGGTCAGTTTGCCAATGTATGGGCAACGGATTGGAGCTGGGGAGCACTCATGGCCGATTTTAACAACGACGGCAACAAAGAGATTTTTGTAGCCAACGGAATTTTACGCGATGTAACCGATCAGGATTTTTTAGACTACATGGCCAACGAAGAAAACATTCGTGCAGTTCTGGAAGGTCGTAAAATAAATTATCAGAAAGTTATTCAGGATATGCCATCGCATAAGCTCAGCAATTTCATGTTTATAAAAGATGGCGAACTCCATTATAAAAATGTTTCAGAAGAGTGGGGGTTAAGTGAACCCAGTTTCTCTAACGGTTCCGCCTATGGCGACCTGGATAATGATGGCGATCTTGACCTGGTTGTTAATAATGTTAACCAGCCGTTGTTTGTTTATCGAAATGAAAATCAGCTACAGAATAAAACAAGCAATTATCTCAGGCTACAATTCAAAGGAAAAGGAAAGAATGCATTTGGCCTAGGGGCAAAAGTTGAAGTGTTTACCGAAGCAGGAATTATTACACATGAAAACATGCCGATAAGAGGCTATCAGTCATCGATGGATTACAAGATGATTATAGGACTTGGTTCTGTTAGTCGTATTGATAGCATGCGTATATTTTGGCCAGATGAAACATCGCAGTTGCTAACACAGGTTGAAGTGAATAAAACATTAGCACTCAAGCAAGATGATGGCGTTAGTTACAAAATAAATGAAAAGTATAAACAGCCGTTGCTTCAGGAGGTTAACAACGCGATTAACTTTGTTCATCATGAAAATGATTTCAATCAATTCAACGCCGAGAAATCAATATACCAGATGGTGTCAACAGAAGGGCCGGCAGTAGCCATTGGTGATTTGAACAATGACAACCTTGACGATTTTTTTGTTGGTGGTGCACATGGTCAGTCTGGTGCTATTTTTATTCAGAGAAAAGAAGGAACATTTACCAGTCTGAATACAAACATATTTGATCAAGACTCATTGTCAGAATCGACAGATGCGATCTTCTTTGATGCTGACAATGATAAGGATCTGGATTTGTATGTCGTTACCGGAGGATCGGAACCTGATTTGAAATCTGATAACTTGTTAGATATACTTTATCTGAATACAGGTGTTGTAAATGGTCTTCCTGTATTTAAAAAATCTACAACATCGTTACCATCACTAAAGCAAAATGGAAGCTGTGTAAAAGCTACAGACTATGATAATGATGGCGATGAAGATATTTTTATAGGAACCCGATCTTTAATAGGAAAATATGGTCTGTCATGTGATCAATTCATTCTTCAAAATGATGGACATGGAAAGTTCACTGATGTTTCACCCGCTTCTCCAGATTTAAAATCGTTGGGTATGGTCACAGATGCTCAATGGTTTGATTATGATAAAGATGGTCTTCCTGATTTAATTGTTGTCGGCGATTGGATGCCAGTAACTATTCTCATAAACATGAATGGAGTTTTTAAAAAACTTGATATGCCTTCACTAAAAGATTTGTCGGGCTGGTGGAACACCATAGAGAAATCAGATATTGATGGTGATGGCGATCTTGATTTTGTATTAGGAAACCTGGGATTGAACACAAAATTTAAAGCCTCGAAACAAGAGCCAGTGTCTTTGTATGTAAATGATTTTGATCACAATAATTCACTTCAGCAAATTTATACCTATCGAAAAGATGACGTGGATTTTCCATTTGCATCTAAGCAAGAGTTATCACGCCAGATAAATTCTATCAATAAAAAATTTGTCTATCATAAAAACTATGCTGGTAAATCCATTAACGAAATCTTTAGCGCTAACCAACTTGAAGGATCAACTGTTCTTTATGTGAATGAGAGTAGAAGTGGCTTGTTGATTAACGATGAGCAGAATCATACTTTTTCATTTCAACCACTTCCAACAGGTGTTCAATTTTCTCCTGTATTTGATTTTCAGATAGCTGATCTGAACGGTGATAAGAACGACGATCTGATTTGTGGTGGTAATTTGTTCTCCATAAGAACAGAAGTAGGCCGCTATGATGCATCACATGGTAACGTGCTTTTAGGAGATGGAAGGGGAGAGTTTAAGCTCCTGTCCGGTAAAGATTCAGGTATTAAACTGAGAGGAGAAGTTCGCGCTATTGCCGCATTGAAAGGCAAGGATACTCAGTTCCTTTTTGGATTGAACAACGACACTTTGAGATTATATAAATTATCAAAGTCCAGATGATAGTTTAGCCGATCAACTTAATTTTCATCCCCTGAAAAAAAACTGTGATTAGGTTGTTTCATGTCGATAAGAATTTAATTTTGAGATTCCAATTAATTCATGTTATGAAGAAACTGCTTTTTCTCGTTGTACTAGGTTTGGTTTTTACATCGTGTAAAAATGATGGAAGCTGGAGAAAGAAGGCCAATAATCCGGAATTTCTGCATCGGTCTTTAAGACAGGTAACAGATGTCATTGTGCATGATATATTCTCACCACCGGTGGCCAGCAGAATTTACACTTATACAACGGTGGCTGCTTATGAAGCGGCATTACCAATGGATACAACAAATCAGTTCATGTCAATGTCTGGTCAACTACACGGGCTTGATTCAATTCCACAACCAGAGAAAGGCAAAGAATATTGCTTTGCACTGGCATCTACACAAGCAGCTATAAAAGTAGGCCGTACACTTGTTTTCTCAGAAGATAAGATGGATGAGTTTTATTCTAAACTGATGCAGGAGTTTAAAGATACCGGTATGCCTAACGATGTTTATGAGCGGTCAGTTGACTACGGTCTGAAAGTAGCCGCTCGCATTATGAAATGGTCATCAAAAGATAATTATAAACAAAGTCGTTCATTTCCCAAATATTCAATCCTGGATGACCCGGCAACATGGAAGCCAACACCTCCGGCTTATATGGATGCTGTTGAACCACACTGGAATAAGATCAGAACTTTCATACTCGATTCTGCTTCTCAATTTAAACCTGTTCCGCCAACAACATTTTCAAAAGAAAAGAATAGTCAGTTTTATAAAGAAGCAATGGAAATCAAGACACTGGTTGATTCATTATCACCAGAGCAAAAAGAGATTGCATTTTTCTGGGACTGCAATCCATTTGTAATGAATGTAAAAGGTCACGTGATGTTTGCTACCAAGAAAATTTCACCAGGCGGACACTGGGTAAACATTACCCGTGTGGCTTGTGGAAAAATAAATGCTGACTTTCTGCATACAGCGGAGGCATACTCACGTGTTTCCCTATCGCTTGTTGAAGGCTTTATAAGTTGCTGGGATGAAAAATACAGAAGCAAGGTTATAAGACCAGAGACTTATATCAATCAATACATTGATGAAAATTGGATTCCTACTTTACAAACGCCGCCGTTCCCTGAGTATACAAGTGGTCATAGTGTAATCTCATCATCAGCTGCAGTGTGCTTAACCAAACTCTTTGGTGATAATTTTGCATTCACAGACTCGACTGAATTAGAATTCGGATTAACATCAAGAAGTTTTGATTCATTTATCAAGGCTTCAGAAGAAGCAGCGATAAGTCGTATGTATGGGGGAATTCACTATCGTCCCGCATGTATGAATGGAGTCACACAAGGACGTGCGATCGGTTCGTTCATAATCGAGAAACTAAAAACACGGAAAGAAGATTTGGCCCAGGCTGCTAATTAATTTTCGCTTACAACAGAACAGATTTCATTTTCAAATTCAGTTTCAATAGTGACGTGCTGAACGTTTAAGTGTTCAAGCGAATGTCGTAAGTCTTTTTTAATTCTTTCAACGGTAGTCAATGGCGTAAGATTCTTCAGCACAAGATGCAGGCTCATTACGTTATATTCGCCATCCATTGACCATGCATGTACATCATGCACCTCAATCACATCAGGAAAAGCGAGTATCTGTTTTTTGATATTTTCGATATCAATATTCAACGGTATTCCCTGAAGTATAATTCTGAATAGATGTCTCAGATTTTTATAGACATTGAAAAGAATGAAAGCCATAATAGATATAGAGAGTAAAGGATCTAATATGGGCAAGTCAATGAAGAGCATTACAACACTGCCAATCAATACAGCAACCCAACCTAAAATATCTTCTATAAAATGAAGTGAAATTACTTTTTCATTGATAGAATCTCCCTTCTTTAATCGAAGCAGCGCCATAAGGTTAAAGACTATACCAAGAAGTGCAAGAACAAGCATTCCCTTGGCGTTGGCATGTTCAGGTTTACCGATCCTTTCAATAGCTTCAAGCAGAATAAAGACACATCCAATAATTAATATTATCGCATTTATAAGTGCACCAACAAGTGAGAAGCGCTTGTAACCATAAGAAAAATGCTGATCACTTTTTTTTGCTGACACTTTATGAAAATAGTAAGCCATGCCGAGTGAAATGCTGTCACCAAGATCATGAAGAGAGTCAGAAAGAATGGCAACACTGTTTGTGTAAAGTCCTCCCACAAGTTCAATAACAGCGAAGCAAGTGTTTATCCAGAAAGCAAATGAAAGATTTTTGCCTTGTGTAGCGTGATGGTGATGATGATGTGAATCTGATTCCATTTGAAATATTAATTAACGATCTGCCACTTATCATCTATTGATAAATAAACCTTGAATTAGTTACTATATTAAGTTATATTTCTATAACGGATTAAAATTCGTAAAAAGTCTATTATGATTAAGCTAATCAAACAGAATTTCATAACCTTTTCACTAGGCTTGCTAATTGTCCTTATCGTCTTCGGTACCGGCTTGACAGTTTATAATCGTTATGTGATGGAAGGGAATTATGAGATTCAGAAGCAGACTGAAGAAGTTAAGCTTCGATGGACTAATATTTTTGATGACTACCTGCGCCGTATGGATATGGCACTTCGTGGATATGCTCTTACAAAAAGCGAGAAAGTTTTAAGTCCTTACTACAATGCAGTAACGGGCTTGAAAACTAATCTTGACAAAATAGACACTTTAATGGCTAAACAGAAACTGGATAGTCTGCGGGAACAGTTTATTGACATCAGAGCAAAGATTGAAAGCTTTGTTGATTATGATAAAGAAATGAAGGCAAAGGTTGATATTGACAGCATCAGCGATTTTGTGGCGATGTTGAACAGAGATAAGGGCGCGGATCTTTGGGTGGAGTACGCACCTATTTATAACAAAGTATTAAACGCTGAAAATAGAATCGTTGAAAAGGCTCAACAGGATTATCAGAAAGCTCAGAACAGAAACATACTTGTACAGGTTATTTTAATTTTGATTGGCGTGCCTACATTACTTGGTTTAATAATCAGGTTAAGAAAAGATGCACGTGATCGAAAAGAATTGTTACTGGAATTTGAACAGAATAATCGCAAATATATGTTTGATCCGGGCACTCCACTGGAAGATGATAACCCCAAAGTTATCATAGAATCATCCATACATAATTTGAAAAAAGCGTCGGCTTTCATAAAAGATATTTCCAATGGTAATTATGCTGTTACATGGGATGGGCTGGCAAGTGAGAATGCCGAATTGAACCAGGAGAATCTTTCGGGTGAGTTGATCAAAATGCGTGATCAGATGAAGCGTGTAAAGGAAGAAGATGAAAGACGTTTATGGACGACAGAAGGATTAGCAAAGTTTGCAGATGTGGCACGCAATAACCAGGATAATATTCAGAACTTGTCGAACGAGGTAGTGAAATTCTTAACGAAATATCTGAATGCACAACAAGGAAGTCTTTTTGTATTGCAAGATGCTGACGAAGAAGATAAATACCTTGAGCTTACAGCATGTTATGCATTTGATAAAAAGAAATTCATCCAAAAGCGTGTTGAAATCGGGACGGGTCTTGTGGGACAAGCGTACCTTGAAGGAACTACTAACATTCTCACTCAAATTCCAAATGGTTATATCACCATTACATCTGGTTTGGGCGACGCAACGCCAACCTGCTTAATTATTGTAGCCATGAAGTACAATGAACAAGTTGAAGCGATATTTGAATTGGCTGGCTTTAAAAAATTTGAAGAGCATGAAATACAGTTTTTAGAGAAAGCTGGAGAAGTGATTGCATCCTCAATCTACTCAACCAAAACAAACGAAAGAACAACAAAACTTCTTCAGGAATCGCAAGAGCAAGCTGAAACGTTGAAAGCCCAGGAAGAAGAACTTCGCCAGAACATGGAAGAGCTTCAGGCCACCCAGGAAAATATGCGGAGAAAAGAGAAAGAAGATTTAAGCATGTAATTTCTCAACTTCTAAAGCATCAGGACATTCCATGAGAAGTGTTCTGATATTTTTTTTTAGTTGAGGATGAACGAAATCAGGCGCAACTTCAGCTAAAGGCTCTAATACAAATCGTCTGTTGGGAATGCCGGGATGGGGAACAGAGAGATTTTCAAGATCAATAATTCTATCCTCATAAAATAATATATCGATATCGATTATACGAGGACCCCATTTCTCCTTTCGCTCGCGGCCTATTTCCAATTCAATAGATAAAACTTTTTGAAGAAGCTCTTCAGGCTCCTCATAAGTTAAAAGACAAAGTACCTGGTTGTAAAAATCTGGTTGATCGGTCTTGCCCCACGCTTTTGTTCTATACACAGACGATTCGGTAATAATATCCCCGATGTTCCTTATGTGATCTCTGGCACGCTCAAGGTTCATACTTGTATTCCCTAAATTTGTACCCAGAAGAAGAAAAACTGCACTTTTCATTTGATTATCAACTTTACAAACATACTTTTTTATTCGTATCCGTATTAGTTAATTTGAACCCGTAAATAACGAACTATGAGTTTCTTCAAAGCATTTTGGGCTGCATTCCTGGCATTCTGCCTTTTTGTAATAGTATTCTTCATCATTTTTATTGTTGGTATAGCATCACTATCATCTGAAAAAGAGACAATTATAGATGA
The DNA here is from genome assembly GCA_036569145.1 of Cyclobacteriaceae bacterium. GTDB lineage: Bacteria > Bacteroidota > Bacteroidia > Cytophagales > Cyclobacteriaceae > DATCRE01. The sequence goes on along the minus strand of DATCRE010000791.1, from coordinate 3,144 downwards.
TCATTCTGTTTTGCACCTGAAACTGGATGCACAGATAACGGAACTTCAGAAGGAAAATCCGCTGGAAGGTTTGCCAGTTGTAGGAAATGATGTTCAGAATATTGGTCTCGTTCAATTAAAACAAGCTATTGAACATGCTAAAAATGATCCTAAAATTGAGGGTATCTATCTTGACATAAGTCACCCGATGGCTGGCTTTTCAACATTAGAAGAGATCAGGATGGCGCTGATTGATTTTAAAAGCTCAGGTAAATGGGTGCTTGCCTATAATACAACGATGACTGAAGGAGCATACTACCTGGCGTCTGCTGCTGATCAGGTATATCTTCATCCGGAAGGTGAAGTTGAATTTAACGGTCTCACGGTAGAAATTGGTTTCTACAAAAAGCTATTTGACAAGCTTGAAATAAAACCCGAGGTATTTAGAGTAGGAGAGTTCAAGAGCGCTGTTGAACCTTTTATCCTGGAGAAGATGAGCGATGCCAACAGACTTCAACTTACAGAGCTGGTAAACTCAATCTATGGTCACGTTATTGACAGAATTGCTGAGACTCGCAAAATTTCAAAAGACAGATTAAAAGAAATTTCGGATAAGATGTTAGTTCGAAATGCAAGATTAGCAAATGAACTAGGCCTCGTAGACTCACTTTTATACGATGATGAATTTCAATCTATACTAAAGCAACGCGTTGGACTTAATGATGATCAGTCGGTGAGCCTTGTGAAGTATAATAAGTATCGTAAATCATTCTCAACGTATAAGAGTTCGAAAAATGAAGTAGCAGTTATTGTTGCTGATGGTACAATTATGCCAGGCACCAGTAATCAGACAGATCAGGTTATTGGAGCCGATACTTATGTAAAAGAAATTCGTAAAGCCAGGGAGGATAAAGACATTAAAGCCATTGTCTTACGAGTGAATTCTCCGGGTGGAGAATTCAGATCATCAGACATGATGTGGAGAGAATTGTCGTTGGCTTCGAAAGTAAAACCAGTTATTGCATCCATGGGAGATTACGCTGCATCAGGTGGTTATTATCTGTCAATGGTTTGTGATACCATTGTAGCGCAGCCTCATACCATCACAGGCTCTATCGGCATTTTTGGAATGATGTTCGATATGAGTGGATTTCTTGGAAATAAAGTAGGAATCACATTTGACGAAGTTAAGACAGGCCAGTTTGGTGAAATGTATACCGTTACCAGACCATTAAATGAAGCGGAACGTAGCTTCTGGCAAAAAAATCTCGATGAACACTATGAAACCTTTACCGGTAAAGCAGCGGAAGGCAGGCATATGGCTATTGATGACATTAAGAAGGTTGCATCTGGAAGAGTCTGGACAGGCCAGCAAGCAAAAGATCGTGGCCTGGTAGATGTGCTGGGATCTTTCGATGATGCTATAAAAATAGCCGCAGCTAAAGCTAAAATTCAGGATGATTATAAAGTCAAATATTATCCCGAGCAGAAACCATTCTTTGAACAGTTCTTCAGTCAGCTAGAAGAGAACTCCAAGACTAACACAATCAAATCTGAATTGGGTGAATACTATGGCTGGTATCAACAGCTACAAGACCTTAAAACGTATCAGGGAGCACAGGCAAGAATGCCTTACAAATTAGAAATTCATTAACAGAGATAATACACACTTATGAATACAAAGATGACGATCAGAAATAACTGGACCCGTGAAGAGATTGCAGAGATTTATAACTCACCTGTTCTTGAATTAATCTATAGAGCAGCTACTGTACATCGCGAAATGAATGACCCTTCAGAAATTCAGGTATGTACACTACTATCTGTAAAGACAGGAGGTTGTCCTGAAGATTGTTCATATTGTCCACAAGCAGCTCGTTATCATACAGATGTGAAGGTGCAGAAATTAATGGAGGTAGATGAAGTACTTGAAAAAGCACAAGATGCAAAGAACACAGGCAGTACTCGTTTCTGCATGGGGGCTGCTTGGCGTGAAGTTCGTGATAACCGCGACTTTGATAAAGTTATAGACATGGTTAAAGGCGTTAACCAGATGGGCATGGAAGTTTGTTGTACACTGGGCATGCTTACAGCCGAACAAGCTGAAAAGCTAAAACAAGCTGGTCTGTATGCTTATAACCACAACCTTGATACCAGTGAAGAGTTTTATGGCGATATTATCAGCACACGTACCTATAATGATAGGTTAGATACACTAGAGCATGTTCGTAACGCCAAGATCTCTGTTTGCTCCGGTGGTATCATTGGTATGGGCGAAAGAGAAGAAGATAGAGTCGGTATGCTGCATACACTTGCCACGTTGCCTGAGCATCCTGAATCAGTTCCTGTTAACGCATTAGTGCCCGTAGAAGGTACTCCATTAGAAGATCAACCCAAAGTATCTGTGTGGGAAATGATACGTATGATTGCTACTGCAAGAATTATTATGCCAAAAGCAATGGTTCGCCTCTCAGCTGGTCGTGTTAGAATGACATTAGAAGAACAGGCTCTGTGTTTCATGGCAGGAGCTAACAGCATCTTCGCAGGAGACAAGCTACTAACAACACCAAATCCTGCTTATGTACAAGATCAGGAGATGTTTCAGGTGCTACAATTGAAACCCAGAAAGGCTCATAAAGAAGAAGGCGAGTTAGTTAAATAAAACCTGGTTTCATCTTAAAATTCCATGTAATATTTAAGTCGTTTTGTGCATAATTGAGTACTTAAAGTGTTACTTTATGATAGTCATTACACCATCTTAATTGTCAAACCTTAGTTATGAGGTTACTTTTTAATACTTGGATTAAGAGTTTAATAGCCATAATGGGAGTTAGACCGAGTCATATTCCTGATTGAGCTTAAATTCTTGATTACTTTGCTTCAGATAATGTACGATTGACGTTTAAATATTCAGATAGTAAGATCCCAACGGATTTTCTTGACTGTCCCTTACGTTTTATAACCAGCTTGCTATATAATGATTTAAAACTTGGACAAGTGTTATGCTCATCTTGTTATGGATAGTTCTAAATAAAATCAATTTCTGATTTGACTGAAATATTGATTAAATGAAAAACTAGATTAACAATACTTTCATGAGTTTGATCATGAAAGTATTGTTAATCTAGTTTTACTTAAATGGGGTGTTTTTGGTCAGAGCTTATC
>DATCRE010000790.1:0-4041 GCA_036569145.1 Cyclobacteriaceae bacterium | reverse complement strand
CTGTCTGCTGTTGTATTGAACTTCAGAATGAAATTGTTTGAAGCAGCCCAGATGTTTCCACTACCATCTTCAATGATGTTATCAAGATTAATGTCATTGCCTGTTACAATAGGATGGAGCGCGGCGTGGTTTTGTTGTATGTTATATTCAATCAATCCGTTTTTTGTTCCGGCCCAGAGAATGCCCTTGCTGGAATAATAGAGACTGTTAATATCTTTTCCTTTGGTGAGCGCATTGAAAACTTTCACCGTGCTGTAAGCTGACGAGTTGAGCTGTATTTTAAAAAGCTCGTTGTATCGAACGCCCCATAAAGCATTCGCTCCTGAAACAATCCGTTCAGTTCCGTAATCATACACCAACTTAAAATGAAGACTGTTGATGTCGTTGAAGTTTCCTGTTACTTTAAAAAGACCACCTTCCCAAGCGCTAACCCAAAACGATCCGTCGATACCTTTCGTGAATCGTGCAATGTAGTTGGAGATAAGCCCGTTGTTTGCGTTGGCCGTTATGGAATACATTTTCTGATCATGCTCATCCCAAACATTTATACCACCTGCAGTACCAATCCATACACGACCAAGATCATCTTCTTCGAGAGCGTAAATGTTATTGATTAATAATCTGGTTCGCTCAGGCGATTGTGTATCAAAGACCTGCCGGGTTTTGTTTACTTCGTCTATTCTGATAACACCATGAAGTGTGGCGAGCCAGAGTATTCCTTTGCTTGTAATCAAAATTGATTTTACCTGGTTGCCAATAGGTTGATCTTTCCCGGTAGAAAGCACTTCATGATATTGATAAAAATTAGAATGACTGTTTAAGCGACTCAATCCATTAGACGTTACAAACCAGATCACACCACCACGGTCTTCAAAAATCTGCCAGATAACATTGTTGGCGATAGAGTAGGAGAGCTGTGGATTATGAAAATAAGTCTTTGTTGATTTTGTTTTTGGGTTGAATACATTTAATCCGAAATCTGTACCGAGCCAGAAGTTACCCTCTGCATCGGTATACATACACTTGATAACTTCATTGCTGAATGTTGTGTTTCGTTCGTTGAACAGTTCCGTTTTTTTTGTGATGGTGTTGAAAAGGCATAAGCCCGTTTCTGTTCCAATCCAGAGGAGAGAATCAGAATTTGAAGAATAAGGTTTAATGTCTCCGCTGATAAGATTATTTTTAAGCGAAGGTTTGTAGTTGCCTTTCAGATCATACGTTTCAAAATGATCATCACCTTTTGCGAGCTTGTTCAGTTTATCATACGTTCCAACCCAGAGATTTCCTTCATGATCTTCATAAACAGCACGAATAGTATTGTGACTTAAGGCGCTGTTGGCTTTTGTATAAAGTGTAAACTTATTGTTCAGATACCTGAAGAGTCCCGTTGCCGTACCAATCCAGATGGCATTGTCACTACCTTTATACAATGTCCGTATTACATTGTTGTCGCCAATATCAACCTGTGTTATTTCGAACGTTATGGTGTTGATTTTGCAAAGTCCTTTCCAGGTGCCTATCCATATAAAGTCATTATCAACAACAAGCGAGCTTATTTCATTGGCCGGAATTGAATTGGCTGTTTCATTTTTCTTGAAGCTGATAAACTTATAGCCGTCATAGCGGCACACGCCATTGCCAGTTCCGATCCAGATAAAATTGCGCTGATCCTGAACAATAGAACTGATCACATTAGAAGGAAGTCCATCGCGACTGGAGAGCGTGGAAAAAAAAGGAGTTTGCGCATCGACCAGGATATTAAGTAGTAACAGCCCTGCAACCAGCAGCCATCGCAGGCTGATTTCTCTTTTAATAGTCCGTCCAGATTTCACGGCGATAAGTAAGCTACAAATTAAGTCGCATCAAATACTGCGATCAAGTTATTCGCAAACGTTTTTTGGAAACCAACAGATTGTGCTGACTTCAAATCTAAAAGTGGTAGAAAAAGCATGATTTTTTATGCGTTTGGTTGATTTGTATCTATTCCTGTACGATTTGTTTCGTCGTTCGAAAACGGTTGAAACGAACTTGCAATCGTTTGAATCAACTTAATCTTAATTAAAAAACTGTATGGCTAAATTCTACGAGAATCTAAGAATGTGCCTCACCATGCTGCTCCTGTTAGGGGCCAGCCTGGCGATGGCGCAGAACAAAACAGTACGCGGAAAAGTGACCTCGTCAGACGATGGTTCTGCCTTGCCGGGGGTAAATATTATGGAGAAGGGAACTAGCGCGGGAACTGTTACAGATGCACAAGGATCGTATTCGATAACCGTAAAAGATGGAGCCACGCTGGTGTTTTCTTTTATTGGATATACCACCCAGGAAATTCCTGTTGAGAATCAATCAGTGATTGACGTTAGCCTGCTCACTGATGTAACATCGCTTTCTGAAGTGGTGGTGGTTGGTTACGGACAGCAGGAAAAGAAAGACCTGACGGGTTCTGTGATGGCCATCAGCACAAAAGATTTTAATAAAGGGATTATTTCTTCGCCACAGGATATGTTGGTCGGAAAGATTGCCGGTGTACAGGTAACAACTAATGATGGTGCGCCAGGCAGTGGAGCAACAATCCGGATTCGTGGTGCGAGTTCAATCGGCGGAAGCCAGGACCCACTCATTGTTATTGATGGTTTTCCGGTTGATAACAGCGGAGCAACAGGAGCTACTACACCAATAGCTGGTGTTTCAAATCCGTTAGCCACAATAAATCCAAATGACATTGAAAGCTTTACAGTGTTGAAAGATGCTGCTGCAACGGCCATCTATGGTCTTCGTGCTTCTAATGGTGTCATTATCATCACAACTAAAAAAGGAAAAGAGGGCAAGCCACAGATCAGTTATAATGCTAACGTTTCGGTTAGTTCTCCTATGAAATATGTAAAAGTGCTTAGCGGTGATGAGATGCGTGCCACAGCCAATACATTACTGGCTGAAGGCTATCCGGGTATTACGGCATCAGCAATTGAACGTCTGGGAGATGCTAACACAGATTGGCAGAAAGAAATTTTCCGTCATGCAATTTCACATGATCATAACCTGAATGTTTCAGGTGCTTACAAATCATTGCCATATCGTGTATCGTATGGTTATACTGACCAGGAAGGAACACTGAAGACCACCAACTTTGTTCGTAACTCCTTAAACATAAATCTAACGCCAACATTTCTTGATGGCGATTTAAAAGTTACCGCTTCCATGAAAGGAAGCTTAACACAACAGAGTTTTGGTAACACAGGTGCTGTTGGTGCTGCTGTAAGTTTTGATCCAACACAGCCAGTCTACAACGGAAGCACACGTTGGGGAGGCTACTTTACATGGGTTGGTCCCGCATCAGCAACAACACTTGATCCCAACGGAGATCCTATTACCATTGCAACAAGCAATCCGGTTTCATTGCTGGAGCAGACTGACAACAGATCAAGAGTATATCGTGGTTTAGGAAACATTCAGTTAGATTATCGTCTGCGATTTTTCCCTGCTCTCAAATTAACAATGAATGCCGGTATTGATTATTCTAACTCTACCGGACATAACAACGCACCCACTAACGCAGCATGGACGTATGCCAACAAGCTAGGTCAGCGAATTGATTACACTGGCATAAACAAGTCGGCATTGCTTGATCTGTATGCTAACTACTCAAAAACTATTGGCAAGAGTAAAGTAGATGTAACGGGAGGCTATTCATACCAGAGCTTTCAACGCGATGGTTCTAACTTCTCGCGTAATGGTGATGGTACTAATCTGATTGACTATTCTACAAATGCTGAAGGAAAAGCAGTTCCGTATAAATACATTTCAAATCCTAACTACCTGCTTTCCTTCTTCGGAAGAATGAATTATTCTTTCAATGAAAAATATCTTGTATCACTTTCTCTTCGTGATGATGCTTCATCTCGCTTTGCCAAGCATTGGGTAGTTTTCCCATCGGCAGCAGTGGGTTGGAAGATTGATAAAGAAGCTTTCATGCAGAGCGTTAAAGTATTTTCTGATTTAAAACTTCGTGCAAGCTATGGTATCACCGGGCAGCAGGATATT
>DATCRE010000789.1:0-3207 GCA_036569145.1 Cyclobacteriaceae bacterium | reverse complement strand
GGCAAATTGTAGGTTCAGTGTTGATGGATCCAACCATTGATGCTCATCCACATGAAGCACCCGCTGTTCCGGAAGAAGGAAAGAAAAAGAAAAAATCAAAAGAACAATTACCTGAGCCTCCAAAGGCTGTAACCTTTCAGGCAGGCAAAGGAATTTTACTTAACTATAACGATGAGACTAAGAAAAGTAATCTCATCACAGCGTTTGAACATGGTGATATAGAGCTCGAACTTGAAGTGATGATTCCGAAGGGATCAAACTCAGGCATCTATCTTCAGGGTCGTTATGAAGTTCAACTGCTGGATAGCTGGGGCGTTAAAGATCCCAAGTTTTCTGACATCGGTGGTATCTACAGAAACTGGGAGTCTGAGCCTTCAAAAATTTATATGGGCAAAGCTCCGCTAGGCAATCCCGCTAAAGCACCAGGCCTATGGCAGAAAATGAAAATCTCATTTCGTGCTCCACGATTTGATGCCGCCGGGAATAAAATAGCCAACGCAAAATTTGTTTCTGTTGAACTAAACGGTGTTAAAATTCACGATAATGTAGAAGTGCCATTGCTCACAGGTGGCCCTATTGCAGACACGGAGAGTGCCACCGGACCTCTTATGATACAAGGTGATCATGGACCTGTTGCCTTTCGTAACATCCGTTATAAATTAATGAAGACTCTCACTATATCTCTTAGTCCTATTGCCTACAAAACTTATCTGGGCAAGTTCAGAACAATCGAAAGTTTTGCTTCTACCAAACCTGCAACAACAGGTACAATCCCCGAGTTATCTGTTGAAGTTGTTAATACTGATGATAAGTACGCAATCATTTATACAACAAATGTTACTGTGCCGGAAGACAACACTTATGATTTTCATCTGCTCTACTCCGGTGGTGGCAAGCTTGTTGTAAATGGAGAAACACTTATCGAGTTTCAACGTGGTGATGACTTTAGAGATGACCACGGAAAAATTGAATTGAAAGCTGGAACGTATCCCGTCGAAATTTATAACTACAAAGATGTATCGTGGATACCACCACGGCTAGCGTTGTTCATTCAAACAAGTAACAGTTATCCTCAGGCGTTTCATACCTTTAATTCTTTTCCTCCCGATGATAATCCGGTGGCATCCATTTTTATTGATCCAGGAAGCGAAACAAAATTACTTCGTGCCTTTGTAGATTTTGAAGGTGATCATAGTCGCAGATTAACACATACCATTGGTGTTGGCGATCCAAACGAAATTCATTATGTATATGATCTAAAGAGAGGCAACCTTGCATGTGCATGGCGCGGTGCTTTTGTTGACGCTACTCCCATGTGGCATGACCGTGGTGACGGATCATTCAAACCACGTGGCGCTACACAATTTTTATTTATTAATCAGCCACTAGCTTATCTGACAAATCTCACAGATGCTTTTCCCTCCGTACCAAAAGAAGAAGAGTTTCGTAGCAAAGGGTATGAAATTGAAGAAGCAACTGGTCGTCCTGTATTTAAGTACATCTATCAGGGCTTGAATGTTGATGATAAGATTTATCCGGATGACAATAATCGTTCGATCACGCATGAAGTAATTCTGAAAGACAGAGGTACAAAAGCAGGTCTTACTTATAAGCTTGCGGAAGGAAGAGACATTATCGCTATGCCTAACGGATTGTACTCTATAGATCAGCAATATTATATTAAAGTAGAAGGCACTGCAAAACCTGTGGTACGCGATAGCAATGGCAAAAAAGAGTTAGTCATACCTGTTGATGGTACAACTATTAAATACACATTGATCTGGTAATTCAATCTCTAACTGACACTGACATGAACACAATAAAAAACAGATTTATACTTTCGCTGTTAATGTGCTTGGGTACGATGAGTGCATTTACCCAGAGTACCAGGAAACTAACAGAAGATGATTACTATAAAATCGTAACGATACCAACACCCGAAAATATATTATTGGAAGTTGGTGGTGTTGCCATTATGCCCGATGGTCGGGTAGCAGTCTCCACGCGTCGCGGTGATGTGTGGATGATTGAAAATGCTTTGCAGGAAAATGGTAGCAATCCTGAGTTTACATTGTTTGCCACAGGCTTGCACGAACCACTCGGTCTTATCTATCACGAAGGAGCTTTGTTTGCCGCACAACGCGGAGAGCTTACCAAACTCATGGATAAGAATGGCGATGGTAAAGCTGATGTTTATGAAACAATTTATGCATGGCCTCTATCAGGTTATTACCATGAATATTCATTTGGTCCTAAGATCGATCCACAGGGAAATTTCTTTGTAACGGGTAATGTTGCCTTTGGTGAAGAAGAGTGGTGGCGTGGTGAAAGTCGTGTGCCTTATCGCGGCTGGACGATGAAGATTCATCCTGACGGAACGATGGAGCCCTGGGCAACAGGTATGCGCTCACCCTGCGGACTTGGAATGATTGATGGTGAATTTTTTTACGATGATAATCAAGGTGACTGGATTGGTTCAGGTGGTATCTGGCATGTTACGAAAGGAAGTTTTACCGGACACCCTGCAGGCTTACGTTGGACAGGCCTTCCAAACTCACCTGTGAAAATCACAAAGGAACAACTTTACGCAAAAGTCGATCCTCGTCAGACTAAAGCAGAAGGACAATATGTAAAACCTGAAAATATTGCTGACGAAAAAAATCCAACGTTATTTTTTCAATTGAAAAATGAATTCCCTGAAGTAAGAGTTCCCGCTGTATGGTTGCCTCATGGTGTGTTGGGTATTTCAAATTCAGAAATTATCAGAGATGAAACAGCTGGCAAGTTTGGTCCTTTTGCAGGACAATTATTTGTTGGTGATCAAGGTCAGAGTAAGGTAATGCGTGTAGTGCTTGAAAAAGTTAAAGGCGAATTTCAGGGTGTTGCTTTTGATTTCAGATCAGGCTTTCAGTCTGGTGTATTGCGTTTGAACTGGGCGCACGATGGATCATTGTTTGCCGGAGAAACCAACCGTGGTTGGGGCTCCGCTGGTACAACTTCTTCAGGACTGCAACGCCTGGTATGGACAAACAAAATACCAATGGAAATGAAAACTGTTAAGGCCATGCCCGATGGTTTTGAAATTGAATTCACATTGCCAGTGGATAAGAAAACAGCAGAAGATCTTTCTTCTTATGGAGGCAGAAGTTTCATCTATAAATATCATCCGGTGTATGGCAGTCCCACCATCAATGATGAAAGGCTTGT
>DATCRE010000788.1:0-9430 GCA_036569145.1 Cyclobacteriaceae bacterium | reverse complement strand
AAGCAAGCACCTATCATGAAGCTTGCCGTAGAAATGCTTCAGAAATGGGAGCAAAAAGATTCAGAGATACTCACGTTGTGGAAGACCATGAACGGCTGGGTATACGAAGGCTTCGACATCACCTACAAAAAAATGCATGTCGACTTCGATAAGCTTTATTATGAATCAGAAACTTATCTACTCGGAAAACAAGAAGTATTAAAAGGTCTTGAGAGTGGTGTCTTCTTCAAAAAAGATGATGGCTCTATCTGGGTCGACTTAACTGCCGATGGCCTTGATCAAAAAGTATTGCTGCGCTCTGATGGAACATCGGTTTACATGACACAAGACATCGGCACAGCTATTTTGCGTTTCCGCGATTTTCCAAAAATTGCAAGACAAGTCTATACTGTTGGCAACGAACAGGAATATCATTTCAAAGTATTGTTTCTTATTCTTGCCAAGCTTGGTTATAGCTGGGCAAAAGAATGTTATCACCTCTCCTATGGCATGGTCGATCTGCCTACAGGCAAAATGAAATCGCGAGAAGGCACTGTAGTGGATGCCGATGATCTGATTGACGAGATGACAGCCGAAGCTGAAAAACAAACTCGTGAGCTAGGCAAGACTGAAGGCTTCAGCGAAGATGAGTCTGTTAAATTATTTGAGATGATTGGCCTCGGTGCATTGAAGTTTTTCCTGCTGAAAGTAGATCCAAAGAAACGGATGACATTCGATCCGAATGAATCGATTCAACTTCAGGGTTTCACCGGACCGTTTATTCAATATACACACGCACGGATCAAATCTATTTTAAGAAAAGGCGAGACACTCGGAATAAAAGCAATCAGCACTGATCTTGCTTCTATTACATCACTTGAAACTTCTGAGCGCGAAGTATTACAAATGTTGAACAACTACGAGAATAAACTGAGGGAAGCTGCCCGTGAATATTCTCCTTCTGTTATTGCCAATTATACTTACGAACTAGCTAAACAATATAACCAGTTTTACCAAACCATACCTATCTTTAATGAAGCTGATCAGGCCAAATTAAAATTCAGAATTGCACTTTCTAAATCTGTGGCTAATGTTATCAAGAAAGGTATGCACTTGCTGGGTATAGATGTGCCGGAGAGAATGTAGGATGGTCGACAGTCCACGGTCGACAGTCCACAGATGTGGGGAGTGAATGAAGTTGATTAGTAATATTAGCCGTGGACAGTGGACCGTCGTCTGTGGACTATTAAAACCACTGAACAATTAGCCATAGTTTTTTGTTTGAACATGCAAGACCTTTAATTATAAAAATTTCAACCCATGAAAACACTAAGCTTTATTTTATTGATGACCCTGTTTGGCACCTCAAGTCTATACGACTTTAAAATCAATTCTATTGATGGTACACCAATTGATTTTGCACAATACAAAGGCAAAACTTTACTGATTGTAAACACCGCATCTGAATGTGGCTTTACACCACAGTATGCCGACCTTGAAAAACTTCACGAACAGTATGGATCGAAAGTTACTATTCTTGGTTTTCCTGCAAATAACTTTGGAGGTCAGGAGCCTGGCACAAATGGTCAGATCGCTTCATTCTGTAAAAAGAATTATGGCGTAAGCTTCCAGATGTTTGAAAAAATTTCTGTTAAAGGTGATGATCAACATCCTCTTTATAAATGGTTAAAAGAAAAAACAGGAGAAGAACCAAGCTGGAATTTTTGCAAGTATCTTGTTAAACCTGATGGCACGGTGAAATTTTTCAATTCCAAAGTAAAACCATTGGATAACGAGATTGTTGGCCAGCTATAATCGGCTCACAGCTACCAACTAAATAGCTCGAAACTTTAAAATGAAGAAGTCAATCATCATATTCTTTGCCACTATGGGTATAGTATCATTTTTATCAGAGAAGTTAACTTTTGCCCAGGGTAAGAAAAATGTTGCCGGTTCCATTTACGATTTCAAAATGATGTCGCTGGATGGAAAAGAGATTGACTTCGCACAGTATAAGGGCAAGAATCTTTTGATTGTTAACACAGCATCCAAATGTGGTTTCACACCACAGTATGCTGATCTTGAAAAACTTCACGAACAGTACGGTGATCATGTCACCGTACTTGGTTTTCCTGCCAACAACTTCTTGTGGCAAGAGCCCGGCACGAAAGAAGAGATTGCTTCATTCTGTCAAAAGAATTATGGCGTTACCTTTCAGTTGTTTGATAAGATTTCGGTAAAAGGAAAAGACAGAGCTCCATTATACAAATGGCTTGAAGCTAAGTCTGGTCACAAACCTTCATGGAATTTCTGCAAATATCTTATTGATAAAAACGGGAATGTTGCCGGGTTTTATCCATCGAAAGTAAATCCATTGGATACAGAGATCATCAATAAAATAACAAACTGAGAAGCGACAATAATATTAAATTTAAAGCATGACTCAAAAAGCAGATTTGCTAAATAGAATCACAACTAACTCAACCATCTGTCATGGTAAGCCAACAATAAGAGAGCTTCGCTACCCTGTACAAAATATGCTTGAATTGTTAGACTCAGGTATGAGCATTTCTGATCTGCTAAAAGATTATCCTGATCTTGAAGAGCAGGACCTTTTGGCTTGTTTACAATTTGATACTAAACTTCGGTAATTTTCGATGAGTACTAAAATCTGGTTAAAAGCCTTCAGGCTTAGAACACTTCCCTTATCGCTTTCATGCATTGCCATGGGCGGCTTTCTTGCAGCTTCACGTCATGCATTTCAGTGGACTATCTTCATCCTCTGTATAACCACTACTATCTTCCTGCAAATCTTATCCAACCTCGCCAATGATTATGGTGACTCCATACATGGTGCCGATAGTGATGATCGTAAAGGACCATCGCGCGCTGTACAAAGTGGAGCCATCTCTGCCAGTCAGATGAAAGCTGCTGTTAGTATTTTTGTTATACTCTGCCTGGTAAGTGGAATAAGTTTATTGCTCTTATCCTTCGGCCTTAACTGGAACGCATTGCTTTTCTTTTTTGGTCTTGGCGTGTTAAGTATCGTGGCAGCTATCACGTATACCGTTGGCAAAAAACCGTATGGCTACGCCGGACTTGGTGATTTCTCTGTGCTTATCTTTTTCGGATTAGTAGGTGTGATGGGATCATGTTATTTATTCACACAGCACATTACCCTCTCTGAAGCATTACCCGCCATGACGTGCGGCCTGTTTTCTATTGGTGTGCTTAACATTAATAATATTCGCGATATAGAATCAGATAAAAAAGCAGGCAAGTATTCAATACCTGTGCGCATAGGTAGAGAGAACGCTATCCTTTATCATTGGACATTACTTATTGGCGGTCTGCTTTGTTCTGTTGTTTATACTGTCATTACATACCATTCACCCTGGCAATTTCTGTTTCTGTTAAGTGTGCCATTGTTTATTAAGAATGGTATTACCGTAAGTCAAAAGCCATCAACAGAATTAGATCCTTATCTCAAGCAGATGGCACTCTCAACCTTAATCTTTGTTATTCTTTTTGGTGCAGGCGTTTTGCTTGCCAATTAATGTCGCTTTTTAGATCTGAAGTTTAAGGCAGCACTCGAGAACTGAGGCTTGCCTTGGATATCGTATGTCTGCGAGCCCTGCACCCGATGCTCGTGTGGAAATATCATTGGCGAAGCACTCCATGCAGGAACTGATTCTAATGATTGCGTTAGCCCAATACTACTACTGGTAACATAATCGTGCGATGGTACTAGCAGATTAATTGAAGATGTATGAAATGATGTTTTAACACTTGGAATTACAACTTCAATCCTGGGATGCTGTCGCAAGAAAGAAAAGACAGAATGATGTTTGTTTTGATATTGACCGTTGGCCAGAAAAGAGGTCAGCAGCAAGAAAAATGAAAGTGAATTTTTCATGACGCCAGAGGTTTGTATACGTTAATATACTAAAAGCTAGATAATCTTCATAGACATTCTGATAAAAGTCATTGCATTTGATGAGCATTATCAAAACGTAAAGAACATTAAATGATGTATTTTAGAAGAACAGAAACAGGCTTGTTGTAAACAGTTATACAAACTAAAAATTTACACCCATGAAAAAGATTCTTGTTCCTTGTGATTTTTCTAATCACGCTATAAATGCATTTCGTTTTGCACTTGATATTGCATCCGAGTCTAACGGTCACGTTCATTTGTTGAATGTGATAGAACTTCCTATGATGCACGATACTGTGCTCATGCCCGTGTTATCATTTGAAGAAGCATTACTCAAAGAACTTTCAGAGAATGCTGAAACTCAATTTAAAAAACTCAAAAACCAATATCCTCATGAAGGAATAAAAGTGGTAACCGTTACTCGTTTTGGATATATCTATAAAGCCATTACTGACTACATTGAAGAGAACGAAATTGATCTTGTCATCATGGGTACACATGGTGTCAGTGGTCTTAAAGAAATACTCATTGGCTCTAACACCGAAAAAATTGTGCGCAACTCACCTGTCCCCGTACTTGCTATAAAAGAGTATCCCCATAAACAATCGATTAAAAATATTGTATTCCCTAATACACTGGCAAAAGATCAGGAAGACCTTGTGATGCACATTAAAGACCTGCAGAATTTTTTCAATGCCAGGCTTCATATTGTATGGATCAATACACCGGCAAATTTTACCGGCGATACGGTAACAATGCAGCGCCTGGAAGAATTTGTAAAGCGGTTTATGATCAAAGATTACACACTCAACATTTTCAACGACCCCAATGAAGAAGTTGGTGTTATTAACTTCACACATTCCATTAAGGCCGATTTAATTGCTATGGGAACCCGTGGTCGTAAAGGATTGGCTCACACGCTCAGTGGAAGTGTAACAGAGGATGTTGTAAACCATGTTGACTGTCCCATCTGGACCTACGTCATTAAAAAATAAATAGTTCCGGCGCGTCATTCACCTGCGCCCATCCGTCATTCACCTACCGGCCACCATCGCAGACCTATCTGCGATGGCCCCGCCTTGTCATTTCAGCGTTATTTGAATCATAAATCAAACAAACAATGGAATCGCAAGACATCGAAAAGGAAATTAAGGAAAGAAGTAAACGTCATAAATCAACCCGTGCATTAGGAGGATTGATCATCATTGGAATTGGCTCCGTATTACTGGCAAAAGAATTAGGTGCAGAGTTACCCACATGGTTATTTACCTGGCAAATGATTCCTATCGTGGCCGGTATATACGTTGGCGCCCGTCACGGGTTTCGTGGCTTTGGGTGGATGGTTCCCATCATTGTTGGACTTGCATTTATGGCCGAACCCTTCATGGGTATTAATATTGGCCAGCTTATTTGGCCCGTCGTTATCATTTGTATTGGCATTGCCATGATCTTCCGTCCCAAGAGAAGATGGAATGAAGAAGAATGGAAACACAAGTGGGAATACAAATGGAAAGACCGATGGGAACAAAACTATCGCGATAGTTCAACCGAAGACATCGTTGATTCAACTACCGTATTTGGCGGTGTAAAAAAAAACATCATAACGAAGGATTTTAAAGGAGGTGATATCACAACTTTCTTTGGAGGCACTGACATTGATTTAATGCAAGCTGATTTTAACGGCAAAGCTGTTATTGATATTACACAGGTATTCGGCGGAACAAAATTACTGGTGCCTCCACATTGGCAAATTAAGTCTGAAGACATGGTTTGCTTATTTGGTGCCATTGAAGATAAACGTCCTATTCGCAGAGACATCGTTTCTGATGATCAGAAAATACTGGTCATAAGAGGAGTCTGCATCTTCGGTGGCATCGACATCAAGAGCTACTAAACAACATGAACCCTACACTCTTAACCTTATCTATACTATTTATGAACTGGTACATAGCAAAACTTGTCTTCAACATATCACCCGAAGAAGGTAAAGTAAAGCCGCAGTTTGATGAGCAACTGCGGCTCATTGAAGCTGACAGCACTGAGCAGGCGCTGCTCAAAGCACGCGTTATTGGACTGAGTGAAGAAGATTCATTCTACAACGATAAAATGAAAAAAGTGAAATGGGAGTTTATCAACGTTGCAGAATTGTTGCCCCTCAAAAAAATTGAAGATGGCATAGAAGTCTATTCACGCATTCATGAAACTGAAGAAGCTCAGCCATACATTAATTATGTACATCAGCGAGCTATAACCTTGCGGTTAAATGCAATGCCCTTATTTTAGCATTATATAAAACTGCAGCGCTTGAACTTTACCTCAATCAAAAACACAACACAGAGAATAGGCTACACCTACTGTGGGTGGTGGTTACTCTGGACTTTACTGGAAGCCTTTGCTATCAATAGAACGGCTGGCTTCTCGTGGTCCGTTGCTTTCATCGATGCTATCAACACAAATCTTATTCTGGCATCGGCAGGTTATGTAATGACTAATTCCTTGCGCGCATATCGCCCCAGTGCGAAGAACGCATTTAATATTCTGGTCTGGAGTATTGTGTTAACAATCATAAGCGTAGCACTACAACGTTTCACCGTAAAATATATATTGCCCGATGATCATGATTACCAGGCATTCGTAGCCAACTCCTATATTATAAGGGGATTGTTTTCATGGTTGATGATTGCCTTTGTTGCCATTCTTAGCTGGATATGGTATTACAAACAAGATCAGGAAGCAACTGATCGCAGACGAGAAGATGCTGAGAAACTTTCGCGTGAAGCCGAGCTATCAAAACTAAGACAGCAATTACAACCCCATTTTTTATTCAACAGCCTTAACTCTATCAGCGCCCTGGCAGGATCAAGGCCTGAAGAAGCCCGCAAGATGATTCAGCAACTTTCTGATTTCTTACGTGGCACACTTAAAAAAGATGAACAACAATTGGTGACACTCTCCGAAGAGCTGCAGCACCTTGAATTATATTTAGACATTGAGAAGGTACGTTTCGGGCACCGACTCAAAACGGAAGTAAATCAAACAGACGATACGGAGAACATGACATTGCCATCGCTCCTGCTTCAACCATTGGTTGAGAATGCCATCAAGTTTGGTTTATATGATACTATTGGAACAATCACCATTCGCATTACTGCGAAGAAAGAAAATAATTACCTGATCATTGAGATTGAAAATCCATTTGATCCATCAACAACACAACCTAAAGGTACTGGCTTCGGATTAAATTCTGTACAACGAAGATTATACCTGTTGTATGCACGCCAGGATTTACTAACCACACAACAAAACGATTCTATTTTTATTACGAGTATAAAAATTCCTCAAAGCAAATGATCAAGACAATACTAATAGATGACGAGCCCTTGGCAAGAAGCATTGTAAGAGAATATCTTCAACGTTATACTGAAATTGAAATTGTAGAAGAATGTAACGATGGCTTTGAAGGCGTAAAGGCTATTGCAAAGCATCAGCCGGATTTAATTTTCCTGGATATACAAATGCCCAAGATCAATGGCTTTGAAATGCTGGAGCTTGTGGAGAATCCGCCTGCTGTAATTTTTACAACAGCCTTCGATGAGTTTGCCATGAAAGCATTTGAGTCTCATGCTATCGATTATCTGTTAAAACCATTTAGTAAAGAACGTTTTGATAAAGCTATGCAAAAGTGGCTCGCACAACGTCATCAGCCAGAAGCAAAGATAGCGCATCAAACTATTGTAGATTCAGAAGTTCGTCAGCCTGAAGAACGCAATCGTATTGTTGTAAAAGAAGGAAGCAACATTCGCATCATACCAACACATGAAATCATTTATATGGAAGCGTATGACGATTATGTAAAGATCTTCACTGCAAAAGAAATGTTCTTGAAAAAGAAGACGATGAGTTTTTATGAACAGAATTTAGATGCGAGTCAGTTTGTGCGCGTGCATCGTTCATACATTATTCAACTGCAACAGCTCACACGCATTGAACCTCTTGAAAAAGATACGCACGTAGCACTGCTAAAAAATGGAACGCGTGTATCCCTGAGCAAGACTGGTTATACAAAACTTAAATCTGTTCTGGGACTATGATAATTTCAAATTGAAAATTTCACGTTTCAAATTATTGGTGTGCAGTAAGCTCATCGACTTTACACATAGTTTTTTTTGAATGCGTGCTTCAAGTTGTCAGCGAGTTATTAAAATCCTGAAGGGATGATATAATGATAGCCGGAGTGTTAACTCCAGGTAAAAGAAGTGAGTGGGTACCGTGTCGACTACAAGCTATCTATGAAAAAAGAATGCTCACGACACGGAATTATAAATAGTGAACAAAAGAGTCGATCAATATAACCACAGATATTTTTGAAGCTTGAAATCTGAAATATCAAACCATATTCTTCTTGAGACTGAATCTTGCCATAACAGCACTTATCAACATAAATACTGCACCGGCCATCATGGCTGCACCGGGAAAGTAAAAACCTTTCGGATCAGAGTAGTGATAAAATAATTGCGTCATCAACAGCGGTCCAAAAATATTTGTTAAGCTCATCAGGCTTGTCAATGCTCCCTGCAATTCTCCCTGTTCCGTTGGCAATACCTGCGACGACATAATACCTTGAAGCGCAGGTCCTGCGATACCGCCTAAGCAATATGGAATAAGAAACGCATACATCATCCATCCATCCGTTGCAAATGCAAAGAGCACCAAGCCAATGGTGTATAAAAACAATCCAACATACACACTGCGTATCTGGCCAAGCTTAGGTAATATAATTCGTATCAAGCCTCCCTGCACTACGGCAACCATAATACCAACAAAAGCAAGTGAATAACCAACGTCAACACTCGTCCAGTTAAATTTAAAAATGGTATAATATGCCCACGTGCTTTGAACAGCATGCGCTGCGAGATAGACCAATACAATGGAAACTACGAGACCAAGAATTACTTTGTAACGCAAAAAGAATTCTAATGCTCCAATAGGATTTGCACGCTTCCACTCAAACTTCCTTCTATGCTCTTGTGTTAACGACTCCGGCAATATGAAATATCCATAGAGCCAGTTAAGAAATGTCAGACCAGCAGCTGCTAAAAAAGGAACACGCAATCCAAACTCTGAAAGAATGCCGCCGAGGAATGGGCCTAGAATGAAACCAACGCCAAACGCTACACCAATCATTCCAAAATTTTGTGCACGCTTCTCAGGCTCGCTGATGTCGGCAATATAGGCTGCGGCTGTTGTGAAGCTGGCTCCCATAATACCTGCTATTATACGACCAACAAATAACCATTCAACAGTAGGTGCGAGGTATAGAAAAATATAATCGATGGTGAAGCCGAACAAAGAAAGAAGCAATATAGGTCTGCGTCCATAACGGTCACTCAAATTTCCCAGCAATGGCGAAAACAGAAATTGCATACCGCCGAAAGCTGCCAGCATCCATCCACCAATGGCAGAAGATTCTTCAATAGATACACCTTTCAATTCACTGATTAGCTGCGGCACTAC
>DATCRE010000787.1:0-15001 GCA_036569145.1 Cyclobacteriaceae bacterium | reverse complement strand
TTTTTTATTTTATTCAACGTGCAATTTGCCGTTTCAGGTTCAAAGTTGCAAGTTTTCCAGCGATGGCTTTACAGCAGGATTTTAAATCATTTTATCGCGAAATATGGAGGCCGACCTGCCATTAATTGTCGGGATGATATTTCTTTAAAAAGTTCTTTTGATTTTCTTCTGTGATATAGACAGTTTTGGGCAAAGCTTTAAATGGCGAACACTATAATAAATAATAACAAAAAAAATGGGTGATACTGATATCAAACGACTCTCACGTTTAACGGCTATCCTGGTACAATTGCAAACAAAACGACTAATCACTTCAACATCTCTTGCAGAAAAATTCGGTGTGAGTATTCGTACAATTTACCGTGATATCAAAGCATTAGAACAAGCCGGGATTCCAATTATTACCGAGGACGGAAAGGGGTATTCCTTAATGGAAGGATACAGGCTTCCACCCGTAATGTTTTCCGAAAGCGAGGCAAATGCTTTAATCACAGTAGAACAATTAGTTCAAAAAAACAGGGACAGTTCACTCGTTAAAGAATATACAGAAGCTATCAATAAGGTAAGGTCTGTTTTGTTGAATTCAACAAAGCAAAAGATAGAATTACTTTCAGAGAGAATTGCTGTTAGTCCTTCCATACCAGACGCGACTGCAAGCAGTTCATTAACACTCATTCAAAATGCTTTAACAAACTTTAAAGTTTTAACTATCACGTATCATTCGGAGCATAAGAACGAAAAAACGGAAAGACTAATTGAACCTTTTGCATTGTATTACAGCTTACAGGAAAGTTGGACGCTTATTGCACATTGCAGATTGAGAAAGGATTATAGAATGTTTCGCTTAGACAGGATTCTGAAAATCCAACAAATGAAATTAGATTTTAAACCACACAAGCTTACACTTCAGGAGTACTTAGCCGAGAAACAAAAGAATTTTAAACACCCCTGACACACCTTTGTCATAACACTAAATCATTTTTGCCTTATCACTTTAAAAAAACAGAAAAAATGAATTTAGTATCAATCCGCATTATTACGGCCAACATCGATGGTTTGGTAAAATTTTATGAGCAAATAACCAACGTGCCTGTAGTTCAATACACTCCTGATTTTGCTGAGCTTCAAACATCAATGGCAACTTTAGCAATTGGCAGCACCAGGACATTGCAATTTTTTGGTGGTGATGAAGTCGCACAACCGGCTCAAAATCGTTCCACCATAATAGAATTTAAAGTGGATGATGTAGATCAAATCTATGAAAGATTAGTTGATTTCCTTCAGCCCTACATTATTCAAAAACCTACAACAATGCCATGGGGTAATAAATCCCTTTTGTTTCGTGATCCAGATGGTAATCTGGTTAACCTTTTTACCCCGGTTACACCAGAAGCAATAAAAAAGTTTGATCGAAATAAATAGTGTGCAGAGAGAGGTTTGCAATCGAAGATGCTTGTTGTCATCATGCTCTTTAAGCTTTTGCACTTCAAGCATCCTCTTATATTTTTACCTGCCAATCAACCAGATTTTAAATCATTTTGTGGGGGAGATCTCTTTACGTTTTTCCATCGATAAAAATAGTTTTGTAACACCATGTTATCGGACTTATCGAGGAATATGGTTGACTGATCCTGAGAGTATAAAATAATTTAAAATAGAAGTCTCTCAAAAAGAACAAAGTTTATCTAGATATGCTCTATCTGCGAAATTTCTTCGTCGGTTTGAGTCGCGTAAGAATTTTTCAGAAATATTTTGAAGGTAGTACCAATATCTACTTTACTTTCCACTTCAATTTTACCTCCCAGGGCTGTTACCTGAGTCTTCACCAGGTTAAGTCCAATGCCTTTTCCTTCAACATGAAAGTGGAAGCGCTTGTATAAATTAAATAGATTCTTTTGATGACGCTCCAGGTCAATTCCCAAACCATTGTCACTAACAGAAATGCATGTATAATTTTCTATTTCGGCGCTTTTAATTTTAATGACCAGTGGTCGTTTCGGGTTACGGTATTTAATTGCATTATGGATGAGATTTATTAATATACTATCTAAATAAGGTTTGACTGTGCTTAAGGCAGAAACTTCTGAAAAGTCTTCAATAAGGTTGGCACATGCATTAGTGATCTCTTCATTCAAACTGCTTTTTATACCTTCCAATTCTTCTTTGAAGTCAACTTTAGTGACGGGCAGAACGTGATTTTTTCTAATCTCCAATATCGAGCTTACATCTTTAACAACCCGATCCAATTCCTCTGTAGTAGACGACAATTTCTCAATGAGCATTTTCTCTTCTTCCCGAGAGTTTTGCGCAAGATTTAATACTTGCCCAAGTCCAAGTATCCGAGCCACTGGTGCTCTGAGATTATGAGCAGTTATGAAAGTAAATTGCTCAAGCTGTTGATTGTATTCCATCAATTCTTTCGTCCTTTCCTTCACTTCCTGATCCAATGAGTAATTGTGAAGCAAGATTTCGCTGTTTTGTTTTTCTATGATTTGTTGGGCCTGCTGAAGTGATTCATTTTGTCTTGCAAGCATATCTCGCTGAGTAATTATCTCTTGCTGTTGATAAGTAAGTTCAACATTGGCAGTGGACAGTTTTTCATTTTGAGTTTGAATTTCCTCTTCCCTTGCAACTAGTTCCTGGTTTGCAACTTGAAGTTCTTTTGTACGCATGCCTACCAATTTTTCCAGTTTCCTGTACTGAATTTTCATCGCACGAATTCTAAACCGGTAATAGCCTATTCCCAGACCCAGTATCACTAGTCCGGCTACCGTCATAAACCACCATGTTTTCCACCAGGGTGGTAGAATATGGACAACTAAGAAAGTGCCTTGCTCATTCCAGACATCATCGTTGTTGGAAGCTTTAACCCTAAAAATATATGTGCCAGGGTCCAGGTTAGTGTAGGTAGCTATGTGACGGTTTTTGGCATATACCCAATTCTTATCGAAGCCTTCCATCTTATATGCGTATTGGTTATCACTCGGAACAATAAAATCCAATGCGGCAAACTCAAATGAAAACACTGAATGTTTGTAAGACAGTGTGATTTCCTTCGTCTCGTTGATGGCTGTCTTTAACACCGAACCTTCTTGAGCCGGTAGAATAGATTTATTGAACAGCTGGAAGTCGGTAATTACGACAGGTGGCAAATGAGAATTATCACGTATACTATCCGGATGAAATACATTAAAACCATTGGTGCCTGCAAAAAACATGACTCCATCGGGTGCTTTATAACAAGCATTTCGATTGAACTCATTGCCTTGTAATCCATCCTTCACATCATAGTTGCGAATTGTTTTTTTAATGGGATTATACCTGGAGATCCCTTTGTTTGTACTTATCCAGAGATTTCCCTTACCATCTTCAAGTATCCCATTAATAACATTGTTGGGCAAGGCGTCTAACTCAGCATGGCGCACAAACTGATTAGTCTTGCGGTCTAAAGACATCAGACCTCCTCCGGATGTACCTACCCAAAAAATTCCTCTGCTGTCTTCAAACAAAGAAAATACACTATTGTTTACACCATAGTCAAACCGGCTTTTTTTCTGATATCTGATGAAATGCTTATTGTGCTTGTCAAAACGATTGAGTCCTTTATCGGTACCAATCCACAGGTTTCCCTGCTTATCCTCATAGAGTACAAATGCCTGGGTGCCATTAAGACTTGTAGAATCCTTAAGGTCTTGCAAATAGTTGGTAAACTTTTTAGTTTTTTTATCGAGAAAGTTCACGCCAAAACCCCAGTCGGAAAGCCATAGATTCCCATCACGATCCTTCAGGGCAGATGTCTTGGTAAATCCGATCAAATTGCCCGGTATAGTCGGAGAAGGATGAGCGTTACGAGGCTCGCCTTCTTTCGCGAAATAATGGGTAAACAGCTTTGTTCGTTTATCAAAAAAAGCAAAACTTCCTTCGTGATAGCCAATAGCCAACGTGTCCTTGTTATACTCCGAGATAGTGAAGATGACGGTAGTAAGAAATTTCTTAGAGTTTTGATTCTGGTAATGGGTAAAATGCCCTGTTTCCCGATCAAAGCTTACCAATCCTCCGTCTTCTACTCCGATCCAGATATTGCCCTCAACATCTCCTTTAATCGCGTAGATATTCGGGTTATCGAAATGAAGTACGCCTTTGTAGTTGGTGAACTTATTGCCATAGCGGGAATATAGATTGACTCCACCCGCCCAGGTTCCTACCCACATGTTGTTGCTACGATCCCGGTAGAGGGAGTGAATGGAATTGTTACTTAACGTTGTGGGATTATTGATATTCTGCCGTAGGGTAGTAAAACGCTTTTTCTTGTAGTCAAAGATACTGATGCCTCCATTTTGAGTACCAATCCAAAGTGTACCGTTCTCGGCCTGTGCTATTGAAAGCACTTCATCATGACAAAGACTATTGGGATTGGCAGGATCATGGATATACCGGGTAAAACTATCGTCTTCAGGGTTGTAAAGGCAAAGCCCTCCACCTACCGATCCAATCCAGATGTGACCATCTTTATCTTTAAACGGATAGGGGTGAGCCCCGAAACTTAAGCTTTTCGGGTTATCCGGGTCATGAGAGAAGTATTTGATACTTTCAGTTAAAGGGTCAAATTTTGCAATAAACCATAGTGAATTCATCCACAGGAAACCCTGAGCATCTTCTATGATCTGAGGCACGTCCATCCGCAAGGTATCTGGTTGTATGTGAAAAAGTGCAAAGCGATTTTCCTTCGGATTAAATTTGTATAGACCGTCCCAACTCCCCAACCATAAATCACCTCTTTTGTCTTGAACAATCATCGAAGCGTCGATATTATCCATGCTTGTTTTGTAATGAATAAAGATCTCTTTTTGCCGATCGAAACGGTCAATACCGCGAGTGGTAGCGATCCATAGATTTCCCGACTTGTCTTCGAAAATATGGTTGATATCGCTGCTGGAGATGCTGGTTGAATCTTTGGGGTTGTAACGATAGATAGTAATCTTATTACCATCATAGCGGTTTAGGCCATCTCGGGTGCCGAACCACATGTATCCTTCACTATCGTTTAAAATAGTTCTAACCGTGCTTTGAGATAATCCCTCTTCGATTGATAATCGCTTAAACCGGATTTGTTCCGGTTGTGCCGTTATTTCATAAAAAACAAGACAGAAAATAAATAGTAAGTAACCCCTTCTCATAAAATATCAGTCGGTTCATACTTCTGAAATGGATTGGAAGGTGTAAGCTCCGGCGAACATTAGGCACTAAAAGTTTCCTTTTCAGTCGACAAGTAAAGTTAAGAGACTGTTCCATAGGTATCAAGCCCAACAATCATGATTTCCTTTTTTGCTGTTGAAAATTAATGACATGATTTCTATGTTTAGTAGTAATCATGCTGTTCCTTTTTAAATTCTGCTAACGTTTCTCCCTCTTCTGGTGTGGAGATTGAGTAAGACAGATACTGGCTAATTTTTTAGATGACATTGACATAAGAACACGAGGCAAGGAGAGATACAAACACAAAATGATTGGTAGATAGAGGACTTGAGAATGTTCATGCAGGCAGAGTATGATTAGTAATTTTTAATTCAGATTGTCGGCATGACTTAATATGTTGGCGTTAACGACAAGTCAATAACGTATGAACACGAAATTTGGATCAGTACTTTTGTTTTAACAGTCGTTTGAAGGCGAATACAGAGCAATGCTCTTAAGCTTTTTGCCATCCCGTCATCAAGGATAATCATATTTTTATATTTTTACCCGCAAATCAACTAAATCTAAAATGAAAGCATACGTATTTCCAGGGCAGGGTTCTCAATTCACAGGCATGGGTAAGGACATCTATGATACCAACCCAAAAGCCAAAGCATTTTTTGATCAGGCAGACACTATTCTTGGATTTAAGATTACCGATATCATGTTCACAGGCACGGCCGACGAACTGAAGCAAACAAAAGTAACGCAGCCCGCTATTTTTATTCATTCAGTAGCGCTGGCACTTTCAAATGATAATTTTCATCCTGATATGGTTGCAGGTCATTCGTTGGGTGAGTTCTCCGCATTGGTAGCTAACAAAACACTTTCTTTCGAAGATGGTCTCAAGCTTGTTTACAAGCGCGCTCTTGCTATGCAAAAGGCTTGTGAAATCAATCCGTCTACCATGGCTGCTATTTTAGGTCTCGACGATAAAGTTGTTGAAGAAATTTGTGCTTCCATTACAGATGAGGTAGTTGTTGCTGCTAACTATAATTGCCCGGGCCAGTTGGTTATCTCCGGTTCGAATAAAGGCATTGAGATAGCATGTGAAAAAATGAAAGCTGCCGGTGCCAAACGTGCATTGCCATTACCAGTTGGAGGTGCATTTCATTCACCGTTAATGGAACCTGCACGCACTGAACTTGCCGCGGCCATAGAAAGCACCGTTTTCTCAAAACCAATATGTGCAGTCTATCAAAACGTAAATGCACAAGCGGCTACGGATGTTGATACTATTAAAAAGAATCTCATTGCCCAATTAACAGCACCTGTTCGCTGGACCCAGTCTGTACAGAACATGACTGCTGGCGGAGCGAAACTATATGTTGAATGCGGTCCAGGTAAAGTGCTTCAAGGTCTCGTGAAAAAAATCTCTCCTGAAGCGGAAGTGGCAAGCATTTAAAATTTACGAGGTACGATTTACGAAGTACGATTAGAGCGACATAAGTCTAATTTATTCGTACCTCGTACCTCGTACTTCGTAAATCAACATTTACCGATTTTAGATTTATGAAAGTGAACAGATTAAGCTATGCCTTTAATCGTACTTCTAAAATCGTACCTCGTAAAACATCCTTCGTAATCATACTTTCAATTTAATTTACGATTTTAGATTTACGGAGTAGAATAGACCAGGCTATGCCTTTTCTAATTCATACTTCATAAATCGTATTTCGTAAATCTAATGGCCTATGTCCATCTACACTGCTGAATTTATTGGTACGTTGCTTCTCATACTTCTTGGCGATGGTGTTGTTGCCGGAGTGTTGCTGAAAGACTCGAAAGCTGAAAATGCCGGATGGCTTGTTGTTGTTTCTGCCTGGGGGCTGGCGGTGGTGATGGCTATTTATGCTATTGGTAAAATCAGCGGCGCTCATCTTAATCCGGCAGTAACCATTGGTCTTGCTGTGGCTGGTAAATTCTCGTGGAGTCAGGTGCCCGGCTATTGTCTTGCTCAATTGGCAGGTGCTTTTGCAGGAGCAGTGTTAGTGTGGATTCATTATTATCCGCATTGGAGCAAAACTGATAACGCTGCAGCGAAACTTGCCATCTTCTGTACAGCGCCCGCTATTCGTTTAACATGGGCAAATTTTTTAAGCGAGTTGATTGCAACGACTGTGTTAGTTCTGGGCTTGTTTTGCATTGGAGCAAATTCATTTGCTGATGGATTGAATCCATTGGTAGTAGGTGCACTTATTATCGTTATCGGTTTATGTTTTGGAGGAACAACAGGTTTTGCCATTAATCCCGCACGTGATTTAGGTCCGCGTCTCGCACATTTTATTTTACCAATTCCGGGCAAGCGCGATTCTGACTGGAGCTATGCGTGGATACCTGTTATTGCGCCCATTGCCGGAGGAATTCTCGGCGCTCTTATTTATACAAACCTGTTTATATAATTCAACACATCAGCCTGCATAACAAATCAGACTATGAAGAAATTTATCATCGCCCTTGATCAGGGAACAACCAGTTCGCGTGCTGTACTTTTTAATGAGACAGGTGAGATTACAGGAATAGCACAACAAGAATTCAGGCAGATCTTTCCGCAATCAGGTTGGGTAGAGCATGATGCGCGCGAGATTCTTAGTTCACAACTAGGTGTTCTTCAAAAATTAATTCGCGATAATAATGTTGCCGCATCTTCCATTGCGGCTATTGGCATTACCAATCAACGTGAAACTACGATTATCTGGGATAGGAAAACTGGTGAGCCAGTTTATAATGCTATGGTGTGGCAAGACAAACGCACAGCTTCTATTTGTGAAGCGCTTAAAGCAAAAGGTCTTGGAGAGTATGTTCGTGAACAAACCGGATTGGTTATTGATTCATATTTCTCAGGCACAAAGATAAAATGGATTCTTGATCATGTTCCCCAGGCGCGTGAACGTGCTGAGCGTGGAGAGCTTGCTTTTGGTACAGTAGACTCATGGCTCATCTGGAATCTGACAGGAGGGAAGATTCATGCAACGGACTATACTAATGCATCACGTACTATGCTCTTCAACATACGCGAGCTGACGTGGGATAAAAAATTACTGGAGGAATTAACGATTCCTTCAAGTCTCCTGCCTGAAGTAAAACCTTCAGCACACGCATTTGGATTTTATACGCTAGATGGTGTAAACATTCCTATTGCCGGTGTGGCTGGCGATCAGCAGGCGGCATTGTTTGGTCAGGCGTGCTTTGAGCCAGGCATGGCAAAGAATACGTATGGCACCGGATGTTTTATGTTAATGAACATGGGGTCATCCATTCATCAGTCAAAGAATGGATTGATCACTACTATTGCATGGGGACTTGATGGCAACGTTGAGTATGCTCTCGAAGGCAGTGTTTTCATTGCCGGTGCTGCAGTGCAATGGCTTCGTGATAGCTTGCATGTTATTGATCAGTCAAAAGACTCTGAATATTTTGCTGCTAAAGCTTTGGGCTCAAACGAGGTTTATGTTGTTCCTGCCTTCGCCGGATTGGGCGCTCCGTATTGGGATATGTATGCGCGTGGTGCCATCTTTGGTTTAACGCGCGATACAGGTAAAGATCATCTCATTAAAGCAACATTAGAGTCACTTGCCTATCAGACCAAAGATATTCTCAATGCCATGCAGGAAGATGCAGGTTTAACATTGGCAAGTCTTAAAGTTGATGGTGGTGCCTGCGCCAACAATATCCTGATGCAGTTTCAGGCCGATATACTGGGCACTGAAGTGGAGCGTCCTGTTGTTATTGAATCAACTGCGATGGGAGCAGCCTACCTTGCTGGTATCCAGGTGGGGCTTTGGAAAAAAGAAGACATCATCCGGAACAGAAAAATCGAAAAGCGGTTTACTCCCCAGATGGAAGAATCAGTTCGTCAAAAGCTTTATAAAGGCTGGAAGAAGGCAGTTTCGAGGACTATGGGATGGATGGAGGAGAAATAGTCCATAGTCGACAGACCACGGTCAACAGTCCACGGGAGCAGAAGTATGTCTGTGGACTATGGACTGTTGACTTTGGACTGCTATATTTGCGGCAGAAATCAAATTATTGTTACCCATGAGGCTTGGACAATTGGCCAGAAAGCTTGCCGTTAGACCCACCGAAATAGCTGAATTTTTATCGAAGGAAAATATCCAGTTGGAAGCAAACTCCAACACCAGAATTGAAGATGACCAGGTAATACATCTTGTTAAACATTTTGCGCCTGACATGCTTGAGGCCATAAAGGCAGAGCTTACCAAAGAAGAAATTCTCGTTCCTGAAGAAGAAAAGATTGAAGTTGCTCTAGTGGAAACACTTGCTGTGGAAAGCCAGCCTGAAGTTGAAGCAGTATCAAATCAATCAGAAGAGCCGGTTGTAAGCAGTGTCTTGTTTTCTGAACCAGTAACTGTTGTTGAAGAAAATAATACGTCTCTTTCTGACGAAGAGGTTATACGTGCACCTAAAATAGAACTCCCAGGCCTGAAAGTATTGGGTAAGATAGAAATCCCTGAACCAAAGAAGAAAGAAGTTCAGCCGGTTGCAGAAGAAGATGCAAAATCATCTGACGATGCTGTTAAACAAAATAGTGTTCCTGCAAAAGAAACTCGTAGCCGTGAAAGAAGACAGCCTCAGGAAAGACGTAAAGAATTTAAACGTAACGATGATCAGCGAAACAGGCGTAATCCTGTTACTGTTCAACGTGAGCGCGAAGCTGAAGAAGCAAGACTGAAAAAAGAAGAAGCTGCCAAGCTTGAAAAAGAGAGACGCACACTTCACTACATGAAGAAGGTTAAGGTTGTTACGCCAGCTAAAACCAGTGCGTTTATAGACGAGCCTGCAGAAGTAAAAGCTGTGCGCGAAGAAACACCAACATCGCTGTGGGGCAGATTTAAGAAGTGGCTAAAATCATAAATACAATTCTTTAAAGTTATTTGATGTGTGGGGCCCGATTTTAATTACTACTTTCGGACTTAACCTAAGCGACACACATTGAATCCAGTTACACAATACATCATAGAATTTGCCAATTTTCTATGGACACCAACGTTGGCTCTTCTGCTTGTTGGCGGTGTTTTCTTTCTTATCTATTCTGGCTTTATTCCTTTTCGTTTCTTTGGTCATGCTGTTGATATACTTCGTGGAAAGTATGACGATCCCAATGCTCCCGGGCAGATCAATCATTACGAAGCACTCTCAACATCACTGGCATCTACGGTAGGCATGGGCAACATCAGCGGTGTAGCCTTAGCGATTGCCATTGGTGGACCTGGTGCTATGTTCTGGATGTGGGTGAGTGCTTTTGTTGGTATGGCTACTAACTTTTTTTCAAGCACTGCGGCCATGATGTATCGTGGCAAAGACTCAGCCGGTGAAGTACAAGGAGGCCCGATGTATGTTATTGTTGAAGCTATGGGCAAACGGTGGAAACCATTGGCATCGCTCTTTGCATTCTGTGCTTTGTTTGGATGTCTTCCTGTTTTTCAGGCTAATCAATTAACACAGGCTATCCGCGATATTATTTTAGTGCCCAATCATTGGGAGGGGAGAACTGTAACGCTTGGCTTCTGGCAATTCAGCTCATCTGATTTTATCATTGGTGTTGTTGTTACCATATTTTGTGCGTTGGTTATTCTCGGTGGCATACAACGCATTGGTAAAACAGCAGGCAAGTTTGTGCCCGTCATGATTGTAATTTATTTTCTCAGCGTATTGGGAATTCTGATTGTGCATTACGATGCCGTACCGTATTGTTTCAAGCTCATGGTTACCGATGCTTTTGCCGTGAATCATTATCATGGCAGCCCGATACTGGGTGGTCTTGCCGGTGGACTTATTGTTTTAGGATTCAGACGTGCAACATTTTCTAATGAAGCTGGATTAGGAACTGCACCGATGGCGATGGGTGCCGCTAAAAGTTCTGAGCCCGTTCAGGATGGTCTTGTTGCCATGCTTAGTCCTGCTATTGATACGTTGTTAGTTTGTACACTTACGGCACTGGCTATTCTTGTTACAGGTGTATGGGAAACTTCTGCTACCAACGGTGTAACGTTAACGGCTAATGCTTTTGAGTCTGTTTATCCTGGTGTTGGCAAGTATTTGTTAATGATTAGTAGTTTAACATTTGCCATTGCAGCCTTGTTCTCTTACAGTTACTATGGTGCAAAGAGTCTGTCATTCCTGATTGGCGCTGAGCGTGCACATTACTACAATTATGTTTACCTGGGCAGTATTGTATTTGCCTGCACATCGTCATTAATGATGGTTGTAAGTTTGATTGATGCTGCATTTGCATTGATGGCGTATCCAACCATGATCTACTCGTTTTACCTTGCGCCCCAAGTTCTGAAGGAAACGAAATTGTATTTTAAGAAACTGAAGGAGCGTGGCAGGTAGATCAGATGCTGCTCATCTCTTCTTCTAACCCGGCCAGTATTTCGCGACAGAGCTTCAGGAAATATTGAATCTTTATTTTTGTATCGGTTGAAGGATTAGAATTTGTAGACAACATGTTTTCAAGATGATCAGCCAGGTCAGAAAATTCTTCATCACCCAACATGCTCAGTGTTGTTTTTGATTTGTTGTAAATTTCCAGGAACATGTTGGTATCTCCTTCGGCAAGATAATAGAGAATAGCTTTTTGAAGATTCTCTACATTTTGCGTTACAAGTCCGGCAAGTTCACGCTTAAATTCCAGATCACCTTCTGTATATAAATCAAGCTTGCCCGATGTTCTGTTAACAGATTGTGTTGCGGCAGGTATTTCATCCTGAATTAAGTATTGACTTAACTTGGCCTGGAGCTCTTCCGGTTGAAAAGGCTTGCTCACAAAATCATTCATGCCCGACTTTAAAATTCTTTCTTTGATCTCCATCATGGCCGATGCTGTTAATGCAATGATAGGAAGCGAAGTAAAGTATGGATCATGATTCATAGAACGAATTGCTTTGGTTGCTTCATAGCCATCTAACTCTGGCATTTGTAAATCCATAAGCACCAAGTGACATTTCTTTGTCTTCACCGCTTCAATAGCCTCCAGGCCATTGTTGGCAACAGTTACTTCAAGCTCCCATTTTTTCAGGAAGCTTGTTGCTACAATCTGATTTATACGATTGTCTTCCACCAATAATATGTTGAAGGTCTTCTTCCTGAAGGCCTCCGTCATATCTTTTGTATCGCGATTTTTCTGTTTGTTTAATTTTCCTTCTTTCAGATTCAGAACAAAGAAAAATTTTGATCCAACACCAACCTGGCTTTCAACCTGGATATCGCTGCCCATTAAATTAAGCAGTCGCTTCGTAATAGAGAGGCCAAGTCCTGTTCCTCCAAATTTGCGCGTTGTGTCACTGCGGGCTTGTGTAAAGCTTTCAAAGATCTGGTCTATTTTTTCTTTTTCAATGCCAATGCCTGTATCGATTACAGCAAACTCAAACTGCCAAAATTCTTCCTCCTTACTTGCCTTTACATCAAGCTTAACCATGCCTTTATCGGTAAACTTGATGGCATTGCCAACAAGGTTCGTTATAATCTGCCCTAAACGAACCTGGTCTCCCTGTATAATCTTAGGTGCGTCTTCAGGGTAGTTAATCGTAAGCTCTATCTCTTTTTGTTCAGCACGCTGATTGAGCATCTTGATTGTGTTTACAAGCAACGTATGCAAATCGAAATCAATATTTTCGAATTCAATTTTGCCAGCTTCTATTTTACTGAAATCAAGAATGTCATTAATAATAGTAAGCAGATTTTCCCCGGAGAATTTTAAGAGATCAAGACTATCTCGCTGATCAATACGCGGCTTATCCTCAAGCAACAGATTGGTAAGCCCGATAATAGCGTTCATAGGTGTTCGTATCTCATGACTCATCATGGATAAGAATTGTGACTTAGCCAGCGTAGCTTCTTCAGCTTTCTCTTTTGCTTGTAATAACGCGGCTTCAAAAGCTTTTCGTTGAGTAATATCCCTGGCTGATGTTTGAAAACCTGTCATCTCGCCTTCATCGTTGAAGAACGGATGTGAGTTAGACTCCAGCCAGATTATTGATCCATCTTTTTTCCGAATCCTGAATTCAGAACTTGCTGATTGTCCACTCCTGGTAATCGGGTGAACTTTAGTTTTCATGTAATCAACATCCTCCGGCAGGATAATATCATAAGGTGATTTGCCAATCAATTCGTCAGCATCATATCCAAGAATTTCTTTGCAGCTCGGTGAGATGTAAATACGTGTTGGCTCTTCATCATTATTGTGTAATGAAATAAGATCTTTGGAGTTTGTAGAAATCAAGCGGTACAGTCTTTCGCTTTCCAGAATTTTTTGCTGAGCTTTTTTCAATTCTGTAATATCGCTTACTGTTCCTATAAATCCCCCGATAGCGCCATCTGATTCATAGAACTGCACGGCATGGCTTACAACCCAACGTGTGCCGAGAAGTGTGTTAACGTAACGAAACTCCATTACAAATTCGGTGCTTTCCTGGATAGCTGTTATCCATGCACGAGAAACTTTATCGCGATCTTCGGGGTGAATGGTGTTTAACCAACCTTGCCCCAAAGCTTTTTCTCTTTGAATACCAGCAATGTAACACCATCTCTTGTTTACATAGATGGCATGTGCACTGGCATCAGTCTGGTAAATGCCTATAGGCGTGTCCTCTAATAACGATTTGAATTTTTGCTCACTGGCCTGCAATGCTATTTCAATTTTCTTTCGCTCAGAAACATTGCGCGATGCCGTCTGGAAGTATGATAGATTACCATACTCATCAAAAATTGGATGAGAGTTAGCTTCCATCCATATTACACTTCCATCTTTTCTGCGCAATCTGAATTCTACATTTAAAGTAGCTTCTCCCTTCATGGTTACCCGGTGTGTATTTAAGCGCATGTTGATGGCATCTTCTTCAAGCATAATGGAGAAAGGAGATTTGCCAACAAGTTCTTCAGAAGTATAACCTGTTAATTTTAATGACGAAGGAG
The DNA here is from genome assembly GCA_036569145.1 of Cyclobacteriaceae bacterium. GTDB lineage: Bacteria > Bacteroidota > Bacteroidia > Cytophagales > Cyclobacteriaceae > DATCRE01. The sequence goes on along the minus strand of DATCRE010000787.1, from coordinate 829 downwards.
ATACATATACATAAGTAGCTTCATCATTTAGTTGATGCAGACAGATAAGATCGTTTGTATTGGTTGAGAGCAGGCGATATAACCGTTCGCTTTCACTTAACCTCTGTTGTATTTGTTTAACCTCTGTAATATCGCTTATGGTGCCAACGCTTCCTGATATAATATTATCGCTGGTTCTTAGCTGAATAGTTTTTCCGCTAACCCAAACAATACCACGGGTAGGGTGAATGTATCTGTACTCTGAGGATAATTCTATGCCCTCATCCATGGCAATTTCCCACTCACTTAAAACCTGGTCCTGATCATCGGGATGTATTCTCTCTATTCTTTCCTGTAATGTTGTGTTGGAGAGAATGCCGGTGATCTCGCACCATTTCTTGTTAAAGTAAGTAGTTACGTTATTAGCATCTGTTAAGAAAATTCCAACCGGCGCATTTTCTGCAAGCGACATAAACCGGTCTTTACTTTCTCTTAGCTCATCTTCGATTTTCTTAACTGAAGTGATGTCTCGGGCAATAGCACTGATTTTCCAAACCCAGTCTTCATTAAAAAACATTCTTACATTCTGACCAATCCATATAGTTTGTCCATTACGGCTGACCATCGGAAACTCCAGATAGGTAAGTTCCTTTTTTTCTTTCCGTTGCTTGGTATAAAATTCAATAACTTCCTTTCTATATTCAGGACTGATAAGATCCCAGTAATCCATCTCAGCCAGTTCAGATTTATAATAGCCCGTTATATTTTCCATAGTCTGATTGACAAATGAAAAATTTCCAGATTCGTTTAAATCGTAAATCATATCGCTGGCATTTTGCACCAGCTCCCG
>DATCRE010000786.1:0-9720 GCA_036569145.1 Cyclobacteriaceae bacterium | reverse complement strand
TATTTTTGGAATAAAAGTGTATACCAACATTACACAGCCGGGAGAAAATCTGTCATGGAAAGATGTTGAGTTCTACTCTGGCGCTGGCGAAGCTAAAAGTGAAGTGCTGCTAACCAAAGGCAATTCAGGCCTCATAAATCTACAGCTTCAGTATGACGATTTTCCATCCATCTCCGACGTTGATAACGATGGTGATCTCGACATCATCAACATGCGCTACACCGGAAACAGCACGGTTGAGTTTCATAAAAATTTCAGCAAAGAACGTTACGGCTCGTGTGATTCTCTTGAGTTTGAACGACAAACCCAAAACTGGGGAAATGTTACTGAATGTGGATGTGGAGAATTTGCTTTTAATGGCGATGCATGTCCAGTTACCACCAGGGTCAATCATGCTGGCGGCAAGAGCGTATTAGCCATTGATGCTGATGGTGACAATGATCTGGATCTGTTGTTCTCAGAAGCAACCTGCAATTCACTTTATCTACTCCGAAATGATGGCACAACGGATAACCCGGTGATTCAGTCAGGAGATTTTTTTCCAACATCCAATCCAGCATCAATGAGAATATTTCCTACTCCATATTATGAAGATGTGGACTTTGATGGAGTACGTGATCTTATGGTGACACCTAATATTTATACCAAAGTTTATTTCGATTCTAATCTTGGTGCCTCCAACTGGTTTTATAAAAACACAGGCACAGATCAATCACCAAGTTTCACTTTAAAAAAGAAAACCTTCTTACAAGATGGCATGATCGATCTTGGTGATAGCGCCGTACCTGCATTTGCTGATGCTGACGGCGATGGTGATTATGATCTTTTTGTAAGTGAGAGTTACATCATATCGGCTGACCGGTCGTTGATTAGTTTCTATGAAAACATTGGTACAGCAAGCAGTCCATCATTTAAATTAAATACAAATGACTATCTCGGGTTTTCAAGTAGAAATTATTACAACTTAAAAATACAGTTCATCGATGTCACTGGCGACAAGAAAGTAGATCTTGTATTTACAGCTTCAAGCTTTGACTCCAGTCCTGTTCTTTATTACATGACTAATACATCATCGAGCGGTCTTAGTTTCGCGGGGCAACCAGTTGCTACCACCATTCAAATAAAATTTGATGAAAATATTCAAGTTGCCGATGTAGGAGGAAATACAGATGGCACTCCTGACGGTCTGCCTGATTTACTCATTGGACGTAATGATGGTTCAATGGAGTATTGGGAAAACAGTGGAGGATTAAATTTTACCTTAAAAGACGATTCGTTTTTAAATCTTGGTTCAACGGTTTACAGACAAGATCCTTCTTGTGCCTTTGGTGATCTGGATGGCGATACCAAAACCGATTTTATTTTGAGTGATCAAAGTGGTGTGCTGACTATTGTTAGCGATTACCACAATGCTACTGACGTTTCATCTGGTGTTACTGATATTGTATTAAGTCCATTACTAGATTCCACTTACGTTGCTCATAAACTCGGCGGACGCACATGGCCTACCGTTGTTAATTTATTTCAAACTGACAAGCCTGCCATTGTTGTGGGTAATGTTCTTGGAGGTTTACACATACTTCAAAATGATGGAGGAAGGTTTCAATCGGAAACTCCGGTAATCGAAATCTATCCTAATCCTGTTGAAGCTTCGGCAACTCTAAATATAAAACTCGATCGCTCTGGTTCACTTCAGATTTTTTCATCTATAGGACAACAAATAAATCAACCCCTCACGCTTATCGGAAATAAGCTCAACACTTATAAGGTTACAGATCTGGCTCGTGGCATGTATCTTTTCCGTTTTAGCTTTGGAAAAAAAGTTTACGTCAAACGCGTTGTTGTCTATTAGAAATTCTCAGTCCTTTATTTTTTAATCAATGAAATCATCCTTCGCCGTTATTTTCGACATGGATGGCGTGCTTATCGACAGCAATCCATATCATAAAATTTCGCTTAAACAATTTTGCGCCAAATACGGCCACAACCTCACTGATAAACAACTTGAAGAGAAAATATACGGTCGTACTAATAAAGACTGGATACCAAACGTATTTGGCCCTCTTTCCGCAGAACAGATAGCGAGCTACACAGATGAGAAAGAAGCTCTTTTCAGGGAAATCTATGATAACCATGTTGCCCCATTAAAAGGACTCATTCCGTTTCTTACTCTCTTAAAGAAAAGCAATGTGCCCATGGCCATCGGCACTTCAGCCCCCCGAGCCAACGTTGACTTCACCTTAAATAAAACCGGCATCGGAAACTTCTTCGATGCTATCCTGGACGACACTTTTGTAAATAAAGGAAAGCCAGATCCGGAAATCTATATAAAAGCGGCAAGCGCACTTGGATACGATCCCCAAAAGTGCGTAGTCTTTGAAGATTCAATATCCGGTGTCCTGGCAGGACACAATGCCGGGTGCAAAGTGGTGGGCGTAACCACCACCCATACGGCAGACGAGCTGGCATTAACCGATTTAATCATCGGGAATTTTGAAGGTCTTTCGCTTCAGAACCTTGAGAAACTCTTTGTAAGTTGATAATAATGAAGAGTTTCTGTCAATATTTTAAATCACACTTGGATTATTCTGAAGTAATTACCGATATTTGCAATCCCTTTTCTAAAGGGGTTAAAATAAGCTAATTTATGGCACGAGTTTGTCAAATAACAGGAAAAAGACCTCAGGTAGGTAACAACGTATCACACGCTAACAATAAAACTAAGCGCAGGTTTTATCCAAACCTTCAAAAGAAGCGTTTCTTTATCCCTGAAGAGAATAAGTGGATTACGTTAAAGCTTTCTACAAAAGCTATCAAGACCATCAATAAGAATGGCATTTCAGCAGTTTTAAAGGAGGCGAAGGCCAACGGAAATCTGGTATTATAATCCACGTTTAACGATTAACGTAAAAAGAAATGGCAAAGAAAGGCAATAGAATTCAGGTGATATTAGAGTGCACAGAGCACAAAACCAGCGGTTTAGCAGGTATGAGCCGTTACATCACTACAAAAAACCGTAAGAACACTACGGAGCGGATTGAATTGAAAAAATACAATCCTATCATGAAAAAAATGACAGTACATAAAGAAATTAAGTAACCATGGCAAAGAAAGTAGTTGCTTCCCTAAAGAAAACAGACGGAAAGAGTTACGCTAAAGTAATCCGTGCTGTAAAATCTGAAAAAACTGGCGCATACACATTCCGCGAAGAAATTGTTGCTGCTGATTTAGTGAAAGAAACTCTCGCTAAAAAGTAATCAGGTTTAGAAAGAATTTGCAAAAGTCCCTCAAAGGGACTTTTTTTATTTATTAACCTCTTATCACGCCTATGTCAATCTTCAGCAACCTGTTCTCCAAAGAAAAAAAAGAATCGCTTGATAAGGGATTGGAGAAATCAAAAGAAAGCCTGCTTAGCAAATTAGGCAAGGCACTGGTTGGAAAATCTACCGTCGATGATGAGGTGCTTGATAACCTAGAGGAAATTTTAATCTCTTCTGATGTAGGTGTTAACACCACCTTAAAAATTATAGAACGGATACAGAAGCGTGTAGCGCGTGACAAATATCTAGGCACTTCGCAGCTTGATAACATCCTGCGAGAAGAAATAGCCAGCCTATTATCAGAGAATAACACTGAAGATCTAAAAGATTTCGATCTGCCTGTCGATAAAAAGCCCTACGTTATCATGGTAGTGGGTGTGAATGGTGTGGGAAAAACTACCACCATAGGCAAGCTCTCTGCTCAGCTTAAGAAAAAGAATAAAAAAATATTACTCGGAGCCGCTGATACCTTCAGAGCCGCAGCTGTCGATCAGTTGAAACTGTGGGGAGAACGTGTTGGTATTCCTGTTGTATCAAAAGGAATGAACACTGACCCCTCAGCTGTTGCATTTGATGCTGTTCAGGAAGGTGTGAATCAGGATGTGGACGTTGTCATTATTGACACCGCGGGCAGACTTCACACCAAAGTGAATCTGATGAATGAACTCACTAAAATTAAGCGCGTCATTCAAAAAGTAATTCCAGATGCGCCACATGAAGTTTTGCTGGTGCTTGATGGCAGCACAGGCCAGAATGCCATGGTCCAGGCACGGGAATTTACCAAAGCTACAGAGGTCACCGCCCTTGCTATCACAAAATTAGATGGCACGGCTAAAGGCGGTGTTGTTATTGGCATTTCTGACGAATTTAAAATACCTGTCAAATTCATTGGGGTAGGTGAAAAAGTCGACGACTTGCAGGTTTTTAATAAAACTGAATTTGTTGACTCGCTATTCAAACGGAATTAACCTCTTTTAATACGATTTTAAAGTATCCTTAAAAATAAATTGAGGCCCATAGTGTTATATTTATGGACGTTCTGGTTCTAAAAACACTACTATGAAAAGGGCATTTATATTATTTGCAGCATTCTCTCTCGCATTTGGCTGCTCCCAACAAGATGAGGTTGCTAAAAAAACTTCAACATCGTCAGATCTTACTGGCAATTCAGTTACATACTCTCTTCAGGCAGGCTCTTACTGGAATGTAGATGGATCTATTGTCTTCAATGAAAAAACAGATGGTACAGCCCTGATTGAAATAAAAGTTAACAATCTGGGTGAAGATGATGCAGACCAGCATCCCGTGCATCTTCATTTAGGTGATTTAAGTGTTGACAAAGCAGGTGTAGCTGCACAATTAAATCCAGTAGATGGAAAAACAGGACAGAGCACTACAAATTTAAAAATGCTCGCTGACGAATCTTTAATAACCTACGCACAGCTTAAAGAATTAAATGCTTGTATTAAAATACATTTAGCAGCTTCTGGTGAAGGTCAAAGTATAGTGCTGGCTGGAAGTAATGTAGGTACTGCTGTTAGTCAGACAACAACCAACGGCAGGGTAAGTAGTCTAGGCATTTGTAAAAGTGAGTAGAAAGAAAAATTTACGAATTAGGATCTACGGGTACGATTTAAAGAAAGATCGTACCTTTTTTTATTTTGCGAAGCGTGAAAGGAATATGCTAACTACTTCTCTTTCACTACCGGAATCCTGAAGAACAGCTGGTAATTAAATCCCCATGTTGCAGTCTTGTCAGTTCGTCCAAATCCAGGTACGTCACTGGGAATCAGGCGATCTGTTTTACTTAATCCCAAAGCAAACTTATAACGCGCAGTATAGCCCATCCAGAAAAATTTCCACATCTTAACTTTAATGCCCGTAGTCATTTCAAGCCAATTGGCTTTTACATTTTTGTTGGTGTAATCCTGGTGAAGAAAACCCCAGACAGGATCATTCAAATCAACTACAAAGTCCTCCGAGAACTTCGAGTGACCAAATCGCATACCAATGAAGAAGGCATTCTTTTCAGGATCTTTGGTCAGAAAATTAACATCAACACCTACACGATAGTATTTTCCAGTATTGGCATAGTGCGCACTATCTGTATTATACGTTCTGCCCCATGAACCATAATCAAGAGCTAAAAAATATCGATGTATATCAACATCAGCATTCACTTCCCAGCCAGTAAATGTTTTTACGTACTGGCTCTTGCCAATGCTTATTAAATCAGTACCAAACCGAATACCTGTTGGTTTGAATTTATTTCTAACGGTATCTGCTTTATGTTTTATAGTATCTGCTTTCTGGGCTGTTGCCAGTAAAGGAAGCAGTATGAATAATATATAAACAGGTATCCTCACTACTTTCGGGTTATTTCAATGTTTATTACAGAAGGATACCTCACGTCAGTCAGCAGCGTGAGCATGTTAGCACTATAGAATGAAGTATTGGTGGCATCTATAGCCAGATCAGAGAATATGGTTTGTACACCACAGACTTTATGAAACTGATAAGTGGTAGTTTTATATGTCGACTGAAGAGTAAGTGTACTGGTTGTTTCTCCTGTAACCTCAAACGTGTACTTCGTAGTAGTGGCATCTGGATTTAACGGCAAAGCTACTGCCGATGTATCTGTCGCGGAATAAATTAAAGAGTCACCCAGATAATCTGCCTTGAGCGTCACAATGTGTAGTGTATCGGTGATCTTTGAGCTGCCTTTAATCTGCTTAAAATTCACTTTGATTTGATTTGTTGTCGGACATCTGAACGTTTCAATGTTTGTTGCGGGAGGATCTTGAAGAGAGTCTTTGCTTACTGTCAATATTTTAAAATTGCTTACAGCTTTTAAATTATGATAAACATTTTGAACAGGGCACTTTGAAATGATTTGTACAGGCTCAGTATCATAATTTAAAGTAAGCGTGTTTTCATCACCATTATCAAAATTAAATTTATATGCTGTTGATGTTGCGTTAGGATTTAATGGCAACAGAACTGCACTCATTGTAGTATCCTGCAACCATGTCACTGCCGCATCGGTATTAACAATTGTTGTAATAGGACGTGAATCAAGTTTTCCTTTGGATAACGTATCCGTTTTATCCATATATAACTGGCGAAAACTCATGCGTAAAATATTGGTTCGGGGACATCGGTAAATCTTGATATTGATGTGAGCCGGATTGCCTGGTGATGAAGATACTACCTGGATGGAATCATACGTAGACCGCAGCAATTCAAGATTTGAAACCACAAAACGTTCACCACAATCTTCAGAAACAAATTGTGCTTTTGAGCTGTGCTTAAGTACCATGGTATCATATTGAGCTATCCCATCTAAATAATCGCGCACCAATTGTTCAATCGCAAATGTGGTTGTAGTGCTCAGATAATTTAAAGGGAGCGAAAAGGTTGTTCCATAAACTTTTTCATAAAAAATGCTGTCAGTAGCCGATGCTGATACATTTAAAAGCGCTACAGTATCCGCATTGCCATCGTACATTTTTCTAAAGGAAATGCCAATTAAATTCAGGTCTTGCCTGAAGCAATCGGGCTGATCAAGACAAGAGACCCCTATTACAAGAAATAACGCAAACCAGACTACTCTTTTCATGAACAATTTTGTGGTCGTAAAGATAAGTTAACCCGCTAAAGCCCAAATGTCGGGCCAAGTTATTTTTAGTATTTTTGCAGTTCTAAAGCGGGGGAATATTGAAAACCAAGGGAAATAAGAACACGAAGGTAAATATCGTTACACTGGGCTGCTCAAAGAATCTGGTTGATTCTGAGGTATTGCTAACCCAGCTGCGAGGCAATGGAATAAATGCCGTTCACGAATCAAAAGAAGACGATTCCAACGTGGTTGTTATCAACACGTGTGGTTTTATAGATAATGCCAAACAAGAGTCTATCGACACTATTTTACGATATGTAGACGCTAAGGAAGAGGGTGTTGTTGATAAGGTATATGTTACGGGCTGTCTCTCACAGCGCTATAAAGATGATCTTGAAAAAGAGATTCCTGAAGTTGATGCCTGGTTCGGCACACGCGATTTATCGAGACTATTGAAAGTATTTAAAGCTGATTATAAGCATGAGTTAGTAGGCGAGCGCATTCTTACTAACCCAAGCCACTTTGCTTATCTAAAAATATCCGAAGGATGTGACAGACCTTGTTCTTTCTGCGCCATTCCGCTTATGCGAGGCGGTCATATTTCACGGCCTATTGAAGAGCTTGTCCTGGAAGCAAAAAATCTGGCGAAGGCTGGCACAAAAGAATTACTGTTAATTGCCCAGGATTCTACCTATTATGGACTTGATCTGTACAAGAAAAGAAACCTGGCCGATCTGTTGAAAAATTTATCAGATGTAGAAGGTATTGAATGGATTCGTCTTCACTATGCTTTTCCAACAGGGTTCCCTATGGATGCTCTTGATGTAATGGCAGAACGATCAAATATTTGCAAGTACCTCGACATTCCACTTCAACATGGTTCAAGCCGCATGCTTCAACTCATGCGTCGTGGTACAACACGCGAAAAAACAGAGCAACTGCTTCAAACCATTCGCGAAAAAGTTCCAGGCATTGCCATTCGCACAACCATGATTGCCGGACACCCGGGCGAAACCCAGGAAGACTTTGATGAAATGATGGGCTTTATTGAACGTTCAAGATTCGAACGACTCGGTGTGTTTGGTTACTCACACGAAGAGAATACGCACTCGCATTCTATGGCCGACGATGTGCCGAATGATGTTAAGCAAGAGCGTATTGATGCTGTAATGGAACTTCAGCAAGGCATTTCATTAGAGCTAAATCAAGCCAAGATTGGCAAAATTTATAAAGTGCTTATTGATCGGAAAGAAGGTGGAAATTTTATTGGCAGAACAGAGTTCGATTCACCTGAAGTAGATAATGAAGTTGTAATTGATGCCACTAAAAACTACCTGAGAATTGGTGATTTTGTTCAGGTTAAAGTAAAGGCTGCCAGTGAATTTGATCTAACCGGAGATATCGTTTCATAACTCATATAATTCTTTAAACTTTCTTTCGCGACTTGACGTTATCGGGACTATGCTTTATAAAAAAGTAACCACCCATACTTGTTGATATGCAGATCAGAAAAATTGCATTAGCCGAAACACGATCGTTTTCATCCTTTTTTCTAGACTACATTCAGCAAAAGAAAACACTTCAAAAGTTTTATCATCGCTTTCCTTCTATTGATCAGTTCAGCGATCAGATCAATGAAAAATCAAAAGCCTTCACCGATGAGAATCGAAACATCCTTGCTGATGTTCTTCAAACACAATATCACGACTTAAAGCCAAATGAACTGGTAAGTCACAACATCAAGCTGCTTCGGGATAAAAAAACATTTACAGTAACAACGGGACACCAGCTCAATATTTTTACAGGCCCGCTATACTTTATATTTAAAATTGTTACTGTAATCAATACCTGTAAAAAATTAAAAGAGGCTTATCCTGAATATAATTTTGTGCCGGTTTACTGGATGGCATCTGAAGATCATGACTACGATGAAATAAAATACTTTAAGCTTTACGGTAAAAAATATACTTGGGAAACAGAACAACAAGGTGCTGTCGGAAGATTTGATACCGATGGCTTAACAAAATTAATTGAACAAGTTCCTGGCGATACAAAGGTTTTTAAAAATGCTTATAGTAAATACAAAAAACTAAGTGACGCTGTTCGCTGCTATGTAAACGAACTCTTCGAAAAAGAAGGCCTTGTTGTTATTGATGCTGATCATCGCTCATTAAAAAATCTGTTTAAAGCAGTTATCAAAGACGATCTCGTAAAACACACTGCTAAATCTATCGTAGATAAGACTGACAAAGAACTAAATGAGCTCGGATACAAAACACAAGTCTATTGTCGTGATATAAATTTCTTTTATTTAGATAACGGTCTCCGCAGCCGGATTGAAAAACATGACGGCCTGTATCAGGTTGTTGATACACCAATAAAATTTACTGCTGATCAAATCAATACATTGATTGAGAATGAGCCTGAGAAATTTAGTCCTAATGTAATTTTAAGACCTCTTTACCAGGAAGTGATTCTGCCTAATCTTGCTTATGTTGGCGGACCTGCAGAGGTGATTTACTGGCTTCAGCTCAAAGAAATTTTCAATCACTATCAAACACCATTCCCTATACTCATGCCACGTAATTTTGGTATGGTGATGGATCATACTATGGTGCGCAAATTTGAAAAAACAGGTCTTGAGTTTAAAGATCTTTTCGAGGAGAAAAACTACATCTTCAATCATTGGGTAATTAAAAACACGCAGAACAATCTTACGGTTGGAAATGATCGCAACGTTATTCAGAATATTTTTCAAAAACTTAAAGAGCAATCAGGGCT
>DATCRE010000785.1:0-5908 GCA_036569145.1 Cyclobacteriaceae bacterium | reverse complement strand
CACTACAGAAACACCAAAAGACTGGTTCCTACGCGATCCTGAAACAGATCATGTACTTGGCGTGAGCGCAGAAAAAACATATTCAACTTTATTAAAAGGAAAACCCTCAACTACCGTGCTTGTTGCTGTAATTGATTCGGGCATTGATATTAATCACGAAGATCTGAAAGATATTATCTGGACCAATGAACGTGAGATTGCCGGTAATGGCATTGACGACGACAAGAACGGATACGTTGATGATGTGCACGGTTGGAATTTTATTGGCGGCAAGAATGGAAATGTTGATCACGACAACCTGGAGCTTACCCGCGAATACAAACGCCTGAAACCAAAATATGAAAATGCTGATGAAACCAAAATTGGCAAAAAGGAAAAAGCAGAATATGATCTGTGGAAAATAGTAAAAGAAGATTTTGAAAAATCGGCCAACGATGCCAAACGTAAATACGACTTCTATCAGACTATCTACGATAATATCAATTTTGGAAATGATACGCTGAAGCAAATTCTCGGTGTGAAGCAATTAACTCCTGAACTTGTTGATGGTGTTATTTCAGAAGATAAAAGAATACAAATTGCAAAAGGCTCCGTTGCTATTATCTTTCAAAAGGCCGGACCTGACGCTAACGTAGATGAGGTTCTTCAGGAGCTGAAAGGTGCTGTAGATTATTTCGGAGACCAGGTTAAATATGGCTACAATCCTGATTTCGATGGCCGCTCAATAGTAGGTGATAACTATAGCAACATCAACGAAACTGCTTATGGCAACAATGATGTAAAAGGACCGGATGCAACGCACGGTACTCACGTGGCCGGTATCATTGGAGCAAATCGCAAAAATGAAATCGGTATAAAAGGTATAGCAGATAACGTTCGTATCATGTCAGTTCGTGCTGTACCTGATGGAGATGAACGTGATAAAGATGTAGCAAATGCTATTCGTTATGCTGTAAACAATGGTGCAAAGATTATCAACATGAGTTTTGGAAAAGCCTACTCTCCTAACAAAGAAGCTGTAGACAAAGCTGTAAAGTATGCAGAATCTAAAGGCGTGTTGTTGATACACGCTGCCGGCAATGATGGCAAGAATAATGATTCTGATAAAAACTTCCCGAATCGCTACTATCTTAAAAAAGGAAAGGAAGCTAAAAACTGGATTGAAGTGGGTGCCGCCGCATGGGGCGCAAATAATGAAATGGTAGCATCGTTCTCTAACTATGGAAAAAAATCAGTTGATCTGTTTGCTCCCGGGGTAGAGATTTATTCTACAACGCCTGAGAATACTTATAAAAATGAAAGTGGAACTAGTATGGCCAGCCCGGCTACTGCAGGTGTTGCAGCATTATTGATGTCATATTTCCCCGAGCTAACAAGCGCACAGGTAAAGGAAATTCTGAGACAATCAACCCGCAAGTTTGATAATTTGAAAGTGAACAAGCCTAAGGATAAAGACGCTGACGATGATGATAAGGATCAGGAGATAAACTTCAGTGACCTAAGCAGCACTGGCGGTTTGGTTAACGCCTATGATGCCGTTAAACTTGCACAGACTTATAAATCCAAAAAGAGCGAGAAATAATTTCTTAATTATTGTCTTAAAAAACCTGTTGATGACCTCGACAGGTTTTTTTATTCACCCATTGTTCGTTAGTAAGTACTACAATATTTACCGAGGTCAATACCGATTTCGAGTGTAACCTTGAGCGTACATTTCTATTACTGCCTTTAACGTTCGTCAAAAAATCAACCTTAATGCGTGTTTTAGAGCAATAAGGGCAAAGGTAATTTCAATATGCCAAAAACACGCATATGAAAACTACCTATACATCCGTCCTCATCCTGTTTCTCATTTTCACATTTCCTAAATCAGCACTGGCTAGTAAAAAACGTATTGGGTTTTACATGTCTGATTCGATTTGTGAAACATCTATGACATTCCGATCGATCAATCACCTTGTGATATTGTCTGTAACCATTAACAACGACATCCATGTTAACCTGGTAATGGATACGGGTTGTAGAAACCTGGTTCTCTTTGGTAAAAAGTTTCAGAATCGATTCACGTATGAACCATCACGTGATGTTCAATTTTCAGGACTTGGAAACGGCAAAGCTATTCATGGCAAGTTATCTTTGGGAAATAAAATTTCTGTTGGCGCTATTCAGGGTGAAGGAATTCCGGTAGTAGTAGTACCATCAAAAAATCTATTTCAATATGTTGACGATGTTGATGGTGTTATCGGGTACGATCTTTTTTTACGGTTTGAAGTCGAGATCAATTCCATGACTCACCGCATTTCTTTTCGCCCCGCATTGCTTACAAATATGCCAGAAGGCTATACTAAAATTCCTATGCGCATTGACGATTCAAGACCCATATTAAGTTCATCAATCTTGCTTAATAGTAATAACCACGTCTGCGATCTGATGATCGATACAGGCTCATCGCTGGCACTCTTACTTAAAACTACAGATATTGAAAAATTCAAAATGCTCCATCGTGCTCAGCCTGTAGGCCGTGGCCTTAATGGCGTCGTAGAAGGTTATGATGTAACGGTTGACAGATTAATGATACCAGGTTATGAAATGAATTCATTACGGGCAAGCATAATAGAATCATCATGGCACAACTATGCATCAATTGGCATGGAGATACTTAAAGATTATGCTGTTATCATTAATTACTGCAAAGAATATATTGGCTTGAAAAAACTGGATGAATCTCTTCCTGGTAAGGAACTTAGCTCCGTAAGCCTGGCAAAACTTCAGAAGTAGAAACTCGCTTGTTAAGTCCACTAATTTTCTTTGTTCTGGCCTAAGGTAAATGGGATTTAAGGATGTCGCATTATTGTATCAATTCACACTCAGATGTCCAGCTAAATCACTGAAATACTTCTTAGACCAGATATCAAGCTTAGTACCTTCTGGAATAAATCGAACGATATCAGCTTTAACTTTCTCCATATCCACAGAATTGATTCTGTTGGCTAATAACTTTCTGAATTGTTGTTCAGTCAATTTCTCGTCCTGCAAATCTCCACTTCCCAATGCTCGCTCAATGAAATGTTTTAAATTCATTGCGACACCTTTTTTCACATACCATTCAAAATCGTACCAATCCCGACCTTTCACATTCTCTTTCCATTTACGAAAAAGCAGAGCATGCATTTTGCCTGCAAACAAATTGGGTGGCGTAAAACATTTAACATAAAATGAAAAAGGTCGCAGTAATAGTTTCTCTTCCGTTTCAAAACCAACGGGTGGAACTGTATCTACTTCAATTTTGATCTTGATGCCGGCTTGTTGTGAAAGGCCACTTTGTGGAATGATGCTCTCCAATTCAAGTTCTTTCCAAATCGTTTCGGATTTCAAAAACGCTGAGTCAACATGTGTATCTCTTGCTTTCTTTTTTTCTTTAATGGATACCTGCATTCCTAATGCTCGAAACTCGGTCTGAATAGCGTTTAGGTATTTGTCTAGCGAAAAGTCTAGGTTAGGCTGCAAAAGAGAGAAATCCAAATCTTCTGAAAAGTGATCAAGTCCGTGAAATATGCGAAGGGCAGTACCACCATAAAATGCAGCCTTCTCAAAGAAACCACCACGATACAATCCAGCCAACGCAACTTCCTGCATGATCTCACGAAGGGCTGATTGTGCTTCACCTTTATTCTTCGGATTGTATTCTGCCAGCCAATCTTTGATCATAATTCCTGTATTGTGTTAACAACCATTGATAAACTTTCTTCTTTCAAACTTCCTTTTATCCAACTCATCATTTCCTTAGTATTGAGTTGCCTCAAAACATCTTCGTCCATTCTCATGTTTTCGAGTAGAAATTCTTTCGCAGCTTTCCTACTGCGAAGTAACAATCCTGAAGTAGTGATAATTTTATCGCACAACGCTTTCTCAGGAGATGCCATCATTGCATATTGATTATCCACAAGTTTTTCAGATCGAATTCCAAAAGCATAGTATGGGAGTGGAAGCCGTGTATAGGTAAAAGTGCCCAATGAGGTATTAAATTTTCGTGGAGCCTGGATAGTCATTGATGCGATTGCATAAACACGTTCCGGAATAAGTCCGTGATAAGACAACGCGGTTTCTACCGATACATAGCTCGGGCCCAAAATGTGATTAGCAAGAAGAAACAGTTCTGGCTTCCGATCAACGTTTAAAGCTGGACCAACAACGTATAATCCTTTTTTGATTGATTGAATTACACCTTCTTTTGCCAGTTGGTAAATTTTATCATTGGGTCTTTCGTAATCCTTAAATATGGATACTAGCAATTGATGCGATAATGGCTGGTTCGATAAACGCGTAAACTCAGATCTGTAATCCATACTGTAATATTTTATAAAGATAAACGAATATTTTCAGATTATGTTATTCATATTTTACAATTTTTGCCATATGTTTTATCTAATATAGACGCAATCAAAGAAATACAAGTTTACCACTACTTGTCGCGAGAAGAGGAATTCAACAGTCAGTAAACTTGTAAAAGTTGTTAACACAGCTTAATTATGGAAATCGCTAAAACTAAAATTGCTATAGAAGAAGTTCTGATATGACCTTTTATAAATTTTCTAAAGGGTATTAAAATTACTTTCTAATTCAAGCCATTATTTCTGAAACCAGAAAAATCCGGTTTTTTAAAACTCACAGATATAACGTTAGTTCCTACTTTTTTCTACACCCATCTCGGTAATTATACGGTTAATGATATCCGTAAAAATAAATTTGAAAACCTGATTTATTGGCAATTATTGCTTTGCATAAAAAAATGATTTATGTCGTACCGGAAAAATACCTGCTAACAAGATTTCTATCTGAGTGAAAGTATTTTCTTATTTAATACAAAAAATATTTTCATGCCAAGTAAAAACATATACTCAAAGAGTTATGCATTAGAATTTACACGCATAGCATTACTTTTCATTTTTTCTGCATTCACAACGGCACTCTTCGGTCAATCTTACACAACAATAAAATCAGGTGATTGGAATGACCCGTCTATCTGGTCGCCAACGCATCCTTCAGGTTATCCAACTTCATCCGATCAAACGATAACTATTTCAGGTTCTCATATTGTAACCATTCCTGCAGGTCTATCCATAACAGCTGACGAGCTTATTGTTAACGGAACATTACAAATCAGTCAGGCAGCAGGTCTTACTATCACAAATGGTTCTGCTACAGATTTGCAACTTTCAGGTACACTGAATGTTTATGGAACATTGAAACTCTCTGATCAGGCTACGCATACAGGATTGATGAGCAGTAATACAACATTTTATACTGGGAGTCACTATAGTCATCTCTATACAATACTAGAAGGAGTTATTCCATCAGCTTCATGGAATTCTGGTTCAACGTTGGAAATAAACGGTTACACCACATTTTCATTCGCTACAACTTCAGGCAACTGGAGTCAACGTTTTGGCAATGTTGAATGGAACTGCACACTGCAATCTTCCGGAATAAAAATGAACGGACTCCTTCAGAATATCACTGGCAGTTTTTCGGTTATCAGCACAGGCAGTAGTCTTCTTGAGTTATCAAACAATCAGGCTTTGACTATTAACATTGCAGGCGATGTAACCATTGCCAATGATTCAAGAGTTTATTTTTCAACAGCGCCAGTTTTAGGAAACAGCGTAGAAGCACTACAGATAAATATTGGCGGAACCTTTAATTATACTTCCACGCATTCGGCAGGATCAGAAACAAATGAGGGAAAGAAAACAACAATAAATATCGCGGGAGATTTTTATATGAATGCTCCTGGTGGCAAACTCACCCTTAGTCTGAAAGAAAGTAATACTGTTGCAGGCGACGGAACAACATTTAATATAGGAGGAAATTTTAATCTTGTTGCAGGACAAATCTTCGCCAATGATGT
>DATCRE010000784.1:0-22156 GCA_036569145.1 Cyclobacteriaceae bacterium | reverse complement strand
GTACTTTCAAATTATTTTAATCCGAAGAGGCCTTCGTTTAAATCATTAAGTGCTTTTGTTTTATAACTCTTGTCAACGAGAATAGAAACATTGTTTGTGCTTGCACCGGCAGAAACCATGCGAACCTGAATTTCTGTCAATGAATCAAAAATCTTTTTAATGATACCTTTCTGATCAGTGATTTTATTACCAACAACACAGATAATAACCTGGTCTTTGTCAACTTCAATTGTACCGAACTTTCTCAATTCGTTTTCAATCTCGGCGAGGTGAGTGTTGTTATCGATTGTTACAGACACAGCTACTTCTGAAGTAGTGATCATGTCGATTGGTGTTTTGTATTGTTCAAATACTTCAAACACACGACGCAAGAAACCATACGCCATTAACATACGCGATGACTTGATCTTTATTGATGTGATGCCGTCTTTAGCGGCAATAGCTTTGAATGAACCTTCAGTGCCCTTGCTCGTGATGATAGTGCCTGGAGCTTTTTCATCCATCGTGTTCTTTAAGCGAACAGGTACGTTGTACTTCTGTGCAGGCACAATAGTGGAAGGATGAAGAATCTTGGCGCCGAAATGAGCGAGTTCAGAAGCTTCATCAAATGTAAGCTCAGAAATAGGAATTGTTTTCTTAACAATACGAGGATCATTGTTGTGCATGCCATCAATGTCTGTCCATATCTGAATTTCTTCAGCGCGGATAGCAGCACCAACAAGTGATGCAGTATAATCACTGCCACCACGCTTCAGGTTGTCAATTTCATTACGGTGATTACGGCAGATATAACCTTGTGTTACAATAATGTCCACGTGATTAAGAGATGATACTAAAGGCTTTAAGCGCTCAGATATTTTTTCTAATTCCGGCTCATCATTTTCATCGATTGACATAAAATGAAGAGCAGGCAGAAGACGTGAATTGATTTTACGTTCTTGTAGGTGCTGATAGAATAATTCTGTAGAGATAAGCTCGCCTTGTGCTAACAATTCGCGATAGCTTTTTGCATCGAACTGACCAGCGGCCAGTAAGCGAATGAATATAAAGAAGCGACTCACGATCTCCTGACCAATAGCCTGAGAAGATTCGCTACCAAATAAATCTTTAATAAAATTATGATAGTGTTTTTCAAGCGTTGCAATTTCTTCTTCAGCCTTTGCTTTCTGGCCGATGAGAAGATGTTCGCCAATAGCAACCAGCGTATTGGTTGTTCCTGATAGTGCAGAGAGTACAACGATCTTCTTACCAGGAGTTGATAAAAGAAGGTCTGCAATCTTTTTCATCCGCTCGGGCTTACCGACAGAAGTACCACCAAATTTTAATACTACCATATCATTGTTTTTTTAACGCGGGCAAATTTAGTGATCTGCGAAAAATAAAAAACAATATGAAGTATGAACTGTTGAAAAAATAGAATAAGTTTTAAGCGAACAACTGTTCAGTTGTTAAATAAAAAGGCTCTCTGGTTTTTCCAGAGAGCCTGTGTATTTATTAAGCTGATATCTGCTTACTTTTTATTGTCATTCACTTCTTCATACTCAACATCAGAAACATTGTTTGATGAATCTGAGGCTCCGGCATTGCCAGCATTAGGTTGAGCTCCACCGGCAGCATTAGCAGCCTGGTAAATCTCAGTCGCAGCAGCTTCCCACGCAGCATTAAGTGTTGCAGTGGCAGCATCAATAGCAGCAACATCTTTGCTGGTGTGAGCAGCTTTCAATTGATCTAAAGCACTGTTGATTGCAGTTCTGTTGCCAGTTGAAATCTTTTCGCCATACTCTTTCATTTGCTTTTCAGTCTGAAAGATAAGTGAGTCAGCCTGGTTAACTTTCTCAACTTGTTCTTTCACTTTTCTGTCAGCTTCAGAGTTAGCCTGAGCTTCTTGTCTCATCTTTTCGATTTCAGCATCGGTTAATCCAGAAGAAGCTTCAATGCGGATCTTCTGTTCTTTGCCAGTGCCTTTATCTTTTGCTGATACATGAAGGATACCGTTGGCATCAATATCAAATGTAACTTCAATTTGTGGTACACCACGTGGTGCTGGTGGAATTCCATCTAAATGGAAGCGACCGATAGTACGGTTGTCTTTCGCCATAGGACGTTCACCTTGCAATACGTGAATCTCAACAGATGGCTGGCTATCCGATGCTGTAGAGAATGTCTCTGATTTCTTAGAAGGAATCGTTGTGTTTGATTCAATCAATTTTGTAAAGACACCACCTAATGTTTCGATACCCAATGAAAGAGGTGTTACATCTAAAAGAAGAACGTCTTTCACTTCACCTGTTAACACACCACCCTGAATAGCAGCACCAACAGCTACCACTTCGTCAGGATTAACTCCTTTAGAAGGTTTCTTGCCGAAGAACTTTTCAACCTCTTCAGCAATGCGAGGTATACGGGTTGAACCACCAACCAGGATAACTTCATCAATCTGACTGATTGATACTCCAGAATCTTCAACAGCCTTGCGACATGGTTCAAGTGTTCTGCGTACAAGATCATCAACCAATTGCTCAAATTTTGCACGGCTGATTTTCTTTACCAAGTGCTTAGGCACTCCGTCAATAGATGTGATGTATGGTAAGTTAACTTCTGTTTCTTGTGAAGAAGAAAGTTCAATCTTTGCTTTTTCAGCAGCTTCTTTCAAGCGTTGTAAAGCCATAGGGTCTTTACGCAAGTCTACGTTTTCTTCAGTTTTGAACTCTTCAGCTAACCAGTTCATGATGCGTTGATCGAAGTCGTCACCACCTAAGTGTACATCACCGTTGGTTGATTTAACTTCAAACACACCATCACCAAGTTCAAGGATAGATATATCAAATGTACCACCCCCAAGGTCATACACTGCAATTTTCATGTCTTTGTTTTTCTTATCAAGACCATAAGCCAATGCTGCAGCAGTAGGTTCATTGATAATACGCTTCACATCAAGGCCAGCAATCTGTCCGGCTTCTTTAGTAGCCTGACGTTCCGCATCGTTGAAGTAAGCAGGTACAGTAATAACAGCTTCGCTTACGGTTGTTCCGAGATAATCTTCTGCAGTGCTCTTCATTTTCTGAAGAATCATGGCAGAAATTTCCTGAGGGGTATATAAGCGATCGCCTATGCGAACACGTACAGTCTCGTTATTACCTTGCTCAACCTGGTATGATACCATTTTCTTTTCACCGGTAATGTCATTAAACTTTTTACCCATGAAGCGTTTAATGGATGATACCGTGTTCTTAGGATTAGTAATAGATTGACGCTTGGCAGGATCTCCTACTTTGCGCTCACCTTTTCCATCATCCAGGAAGCCAACGATAGAAGGTGTTGTTCTCCGACCTTCGCTATTTGCAATTACGACAGGCTCGCTACCCTCCATTACAGCTACGCAAGAGTTGGTTGTACCTAAGTCGATTCCTATTATTTTTCCCATATCTGTTTTAATTAAGTTCTTTAGTTAAGGATTTTCGGTTAGAACCCCTTGATCAAGGGTTATGCCAAGGGAATTTAAGTGACAGATTGGCAGGATTTAAAAAACATCACTTTTGATAATAAACTTACGCACTGGTTGCGGAAGACTTTACGAAGCTTACTTTTGGTTTTGAATTTAATAATCCAATGAGAAAAACACTTTATCTCCCTTTTCTGATATTACTCTTGTCTATGGCGAGCTGTATAATAGTTCCCGTGAAATCCTCACCTGCTAATCAAGGACATCAGGAAGGACATGTGCCACCCGGCCAGGCTAAAAAACAAACTGGCAGTCAGTCGGCCAAGCCGTATGCGCCGGGCCAGCAGAAAAAGAAGAAGTAATTCTTTGCCGAGTGGCCACATAATTTTATGGTCACTTAATTACAATCTTTTTAGTAACGCTATATCTGATTTCGTAAAGAGGTCCCGGGGATTACTGGGACCACTCTGTTGGTGTTCTATCCCAGCGATGATCTTTCAATTCAGCTAACAAGGGAGCTTGTAATTTCTTACCATCACTGGTAGACATGTTGGCTTCAACATTTCGCACTTTGCGCATACCGGGGATGATGGTGTGAACATCATCATTGCATAAAATAAAGCGAAGTGCCATTTGAGCCATCGACATGCGGGAAGGAATAAGTGGCTTTAATTCATCAGCATGTTCAACACTTGGAATCAGATTTTCAGGAACGAAATAAGTAGAACGCCAGTCATCCTTGGGGAAGACAGTATCTTTCGTTAACGTTCCGGTTAGTGTACCCTCATCAAAAGGAACGCGGGCAATGACACCAATATCAAGTTTGCGACAGAGTGGAAAAAGATTGTCTTCAGGTGCCTGATCAAAAATATTATAGATAACCTGAACAGTGTCAATTAAACCAGTCTTTAAAGTTTCTAATACATTGTCAGGTTCCCAACGGTTAACACTTACGCCAATGTGTTTTATCTTTCCTTCTTTCTTAAGTTTTTCAACAGCATTTTTCCAATCGTCATTGGTTGACCACGCGTCTTCCCATACATGGAATTGCTGAAGGTCTATGCATTCAACCTTCAGATTCTTTAAACTTTTTTCAGTGTATTCTATAATGTGTGATGCAGGAAAACAATCTGCTAATTTATATTCAGGTTTTGAAGGCCACTTGAAATTTTTAGGAGGAATCTTCGTAGCAAAATAGAGTCTCTTAGATGCGTTGTGTTTTAAGATTTGACCAAGAATGCGTTCGCTCGCACCTTCGCCATAGCCCCATGCGGTATCAAAAAAATTACAGCCTAGTTCAATTGAACGAGCGAGTGCGAGATCAACTTCGCTATCAGAGCCCGTCCATCCGGCAAGCCCCCACATTCCATAACCAATTTCACTAACCTGCCAATCAGTTTTGCCAAAACGTCTGTATTCCATTGTGGTAAATTTTTAACTCATAATTATGGAAATAAAACCTGAAATTCCATATCGTTTTTTATTGAGCGGTATAAAATAAAAATGGAGCCTTAAATAAAAAGACTCCACCTTATATTTTAAGTAAATGTTTAGAGATTATTCGCCGCCGCTAAGGTTATTCAATGCCTCAAGGACTGTTACATTAACTACGCCTTCCATTTTTAAGTCGTATGATGTAGAGTTGCTTGTAGGCTGTGTCCACGTAAATTTTAGTTTTAATTTGCCTGTTTCAGTATTATAACTGAAATCACTTATAGAAGAGACTTCATCAGACTTATACGTGTCTTCATTAACGCCAAAAAATTTGGAATCAGTTGAAATAGTGGTATTCGTTTCTATATAATAGTTTGAAATCGTATCGTTGGTGACTTCCAATTGCAGGGCGAAGTAATTCTGATTACGGTGTTCACTAATGCCACTGAAATAGCGAGCTATAGTAATGCTTTTAACATCAGTGGTTGTATCTATGGTTACACTGGAATAGTAATAGGGGGTATTACTTGCAAGCCCATATTTATAATCTATCGTCGATGAAAAATTGACGCTATCGACTGGTCTCCTACCTGAAAAGATAACCTTTATGTCGCCATATTTAACAGCTTCATTAAATCCCGGGCCGTTGTCACCATCCTTACAACTTATAAGGCAGATGGATAGTGCGAGAATTGCAATACTCGCAACGTTCTTTGAATATCTGATCATAATTTCTTATTTAACATTGAACCTAGTAACTACTCCCTAGAGGTTAGGGTTGCTTAAGCTCTCTAGTACAGTAGTGCTAACCGCACCAGTGATAGCGAGATCATACCCAGTTGAAGAGCCGCTTGCAGGAGTATTCCATGTGAATTTAAAAGTGACCTTGCCAGTAGTTGCATCGTATTTGAAGTCCGTTATTTCACTTGTTTCGCCAACGCTGTCATCATTGCTGGCTCTGTATTCAGAGATGCCAAAAAACTTAGTACCGGTAATGATTGTAGTATTTGCAGACAATTGATAATAAGTAATTGTGTCTGTAGCAGAGACATCTAATCTTACACTAACATAATTGTCGTTAGTGTGTTGATCTATAGCGGCTAAAAAACGTACGATGTAGAAAGTCTTAATTCCTGTGGTGGTGTCAACATAAACACTATTAAGACCTGATGGATTGTTTCCGGCAGCGTAAAATTTAAAATCCTGAATTTCGGAGAATGCAACACTGTCAGTAGGACGTTTTCCGGCGAATGTAGCTTTTATGTCACCATATTTGATAGCTTCAGTATATCCTACACCAGGATCGCCATCTTTTCCACATCCTGCAAGACAGACTGCCAATGCAAGAACAATAACATTGAGAAGGATTTTAGTTGTTGTAATCATGTTGTGTAATTTAGTTTTTAATAAATATTTAATTCAAAATTGTTGGTAATAATCCTTATATCAAAATTTAACCCCTGATATTATTCTACAATGCGATAGTGCAGCACTTAGCTTATAGTCGAAATGGAAAAAGAAGAACTTTTGTGATTGTAAGTTATCTCTCTGATCCCCGCGTTACTTTTTGTACCGATATTTTAGGATGGGACATTTTAAAATAAAAAGAGGAGTCTTATTTTAAGAACTCCTCTTTTTATTTAAGGATATATTTTAACGAAGCGCAAGAGATTAACCTCCGTTGCTTACGTTATTCAATGCTTCAAAAACAGTTACGTCAACAGTGCCTGACATTGAAAGATCATGCTGAGTTGAGTTGCTTTTTGGAACTGTCCAATTGAAATTAAATTTCAGTTTTCCAGTAGCAGCGTCATAGGTTAAGTTTGTAATATTACTTGTCTGGGCTGTTCCGTCATTCAGATAGGTGTATTCAGAGATACCAAAATATTTTGTTCCAGTTATAATAGTTGTGTATGCCCCAATCTCATAATATGTTACGGCACCCTTAGAATCGATATTTACATACAAATAAACGTAGTTTTCGTTTACATGCTCATCTACAGCAGCTAAAAAGCGTTCGATTCGAAATGTTTTAGCTCCTGTTTCAGAATCTATAAAAACGCTTGAATTATAGTATGGGTTATTTCCACCAGCATAATATTTAAAGTTTTCTTCAGCAGAGAATGCGACACTATCTGTTGGTCGTTTTCCTGAAAAAGTAACATCGATATTGCCATATGCTACGGCTTCATCGAAACCTACACCATCAGTACCGTTAGTTCCATTTGTGCCATTGGTACCTGCAGGTCCTGGATCTCCGTCTTTGCCAGTGCAACCGGCTAAGCAAATAGCAGCGGCTAGAAATAAAACAGAAAGAAAGTTTTTGTGTTGTGTAATCATGGTTTTTAAAATTTAGTGATATTCCAAAATTGTAAATAAATCAAAGTGATTGTTGCTTAGATATTATTCCATTACTGAATGCGGTACTTTAGGGATTACTCTCCTCCATTGTTTACGCTGTTTAGGGCCTCTAAAGCGATGACATCAACGGTTCCCGATGCAGACAGATCATACTGGGTTGACGAGCTTTTTGTAATATTCCAATTGAAATTAAATTTCAATTTTCCAGTGGCAGAGTCATACGTTAAGTCCTTAATTTCAATGCTGTCATTTGTTGATCCATCATTTGTGTAAGTGTATTCATTAATACCAAAGTACTTTGAACCAGTTATAATGGTTGTATTTGCTCCAATTTCATAATATGTTACAGTACCTTTGGGATCGACTTTCACGTAAGCATAAAAGTAATTTTCGTTTATGTGCTCATTTACACCTTCTAAGAAACGCTCGATTTGGAATGTTTTATCTCCTGTTTCTGAATCTACAGAAACACTTGAGTAATAATATGGATTGTTTCCTCCGGGAAAGAATTTGAAGTCTTCTACAGCGGAGAAGGCAACACTATCTGTTGGTCGTTTTCCTGAAAAGGTAACATTGATGTTGCCGTATGCTACATCTTCATCGAAACCTACACCATCAGTACCGTTTGTACCATTTGTGCCGTTTGTACCAGCAGGGCCAGGATCACCGTCTTTGCCAGCACAACCAGTAAAGCAAATAGCTGCCGTCATAAGTAAAACATTGAGAAAGTTTTTGGATTGTGTCATCATATTTAAAAAATTAATGTTGGTTTTACCTTAAATGTGTTATTAATAATAAATAAATCAAAATGGTAAGTGCGAGGGCTTAC
The DNA here is from genome assembly GCA_036569145.1 of Cyclobacteriaceae bacterium. GTDB lineage: Bacteria > Bacteroidota > Bacteroidia > Cytophagales > Cyclobacteriaceae > DATCRE01. Next base: position 14,090 of record DATCRE010000784.1, on the reverse strand, counting down.
TCCATTATAGAATGCAATAAACTTTGTAGCATTGCATCAGAATTGTCATAATGAGTATGAGTCAGCTTACAACCGAAATAGAAAAAAGAAGAACTTTTGGTATTATAAGTCACCCCGATGCTGGTAAAACAACGCTTACTGAGAAATTGCTTCTCTTTGGTGGCGCTATTCAGAAGGCTGGCGCGGTTAAATCCAGCAAGATAAAAGATCATGCCCGATCTGACTGGATGGAAATTGAAAAGCAACGCGGTATCTCCGTGGCCACCTCTGTTATGGGCTTTAACTACAAAGATGTAAAAATCAATCTGCTGGATACACCAGGTCACCAGGACTTTGCCGAAGATACATACCGCACACTCACTGCTGTTGACAGTGTAATTATGGTTATAGATTGCGTGAAGGGTGTTGAAATTCAAACGGAAAAACTGATGGAAGTTTGTCGCATGCGTAACACGCCTGTGATTTGTTTCATCAATAAACTTGATCGTGAAGGTCGTGATCCTTTTGATCTGCTGGATGAGATTGAAGAAAAACTAAATATCAAGGTACGTCCTTTAAGCTGGCCTATCAGCATGGGTAAAACGTTTAAAGGTGTTTACAGTCTATATGAAAAGAGCCTGCATCTTTTTACAGCCAGTCGCCAGAAAGTAGAAGAAGGCATTGAAGTTTCTGATATTAATGATGCCATAGTTGATCAATATGTTGGTGAGAATAATGCAAAACAACTTCGTGCTGATGTTGATTTAATTGAAGGCGTTTATCCTGACTTTGACATTCAGGATTACCTGAATGGTAAAGTTGCTCCTGTATTTTTTGGTAGTGCGGTAAATAACTTTGGTGTTAAGGAATTGCTGGACACTTTTATCCGCATAGCGCCGCCACCAGTTCCCAGAGAAACTTCTTTACGAATAGTTGAGCCTACTGATTCAAAGTTTACTGGCTTTGTGTTTAAGATACACGCCAACATGGATCCGAAGCATCGTAATCGTATTGCCTTTCTTCGTATTTGTTCTGGCAAGTTTGAGCGCGGCAGTAACTACTATCATGTGCGTCAGCAGAAGAGCATGCGTTTCTCGAATGCTACGGCTTTTATGGCGCAAGATCGTGAAACGGTTGATGAAGCATGGCCAGGTGACATTGTTGGTATTTTTGATACTGGCAATTTAAAAATTGGCGACACGCTAACGGAAGGTGATAAGTTTATATACACTGGCATACCAAGTTTCTCGCCCGAGATATTCAAGGAGGTTGTTAACATGGATGCGATGAAAACAAAACAACTTGAAAAGGGTCTGATTCAGTTGATGGAAGAAGGTGTTGCGCAGTTGTTCACATACGAGTTAGGCAAAAAGAAAGTGGTAGGTGTTGTTGGTGCACTTCAATTTGAAGTTATCCAGTTCAGACTTAAAAATGAATACAGCGCAACGGCACAGTTTGTGCCGCAGAATATTTATAAGGCTTGCTGGATCAGCAGTAAAGATCCTAAGAAGCTTGCTGAGTTTATAGATTCAAAACAACGGCATATTGCCAGGGACAAGGACGATAAGCTTGTGTTTATGGCAGAGTCGCGTGCGTGGTTGCAAATGGTGCAGGATAATTTCCCTGAAATCAGTTTCCATTTTACATCTGAGTTTAAGGATTGAAAACATCTTAACTTCTGAAACAATATTCAGAAGTTTGGTTTCATAAAGATAAAATGCAGAAACCGCTAACTGTTATTTTTGAAGACAATCATCTGTTGGTGATTAATAAATCTCCCGGCGTTCTGGTGCAGGGTGATGAGACGGGTGATACTCCTTTAGTTGAACTTGGAAAAGATTACATCAAGCATAAGTACAATAAACCCGGAGCTGTTTTTCTTGGCGTAGTACATCGGCTTGACAGGCCAGTAAGTGGTGTTGTAGTTCTTGCAAGAACATCAAAAGCCCTGGAGCGGATGAATGAACTCTTTCGTGATCGTGAGACAAAGAAAATTTATTGGGCTGTTGTGAGTGCCAAACCAAAAAATGAGAGCGGCACATTAGTTCATTGGCTGGCTAAAGATGAAAAGAAAAATAAGACAACAGCTTACAGTAAAGAAACATCAGGCGCATTACGCTCTGAATTAAATTATCGAATTATAGCTCAAAACAATGGAGAGTGGCTTCTTGAGGTTAATCCAATCACAGGCAGATCTCATCAGATCCGCGCGCAGTTAGCCAGCATGGGTTGCCCAATTAAGGGTGACTTAAAGTATGGCGCGGCAGACGCCAACACCGATGCGAGCATTTGTCTCCATGCCAGGAGGCTTGAGTTCATTCATCCGGTAAAAAAAGAGAAGATCGTTCTTGAATGTGATCCTCCTGATAAGGGTTTCTGGAATAAATTTTTGAAATTACTGAAGTAAAATTCAGCTTCATGCCTGCACCTCTTTGGATTGAAAAGTTAAAGCAACGTTGGCAACTCAACAGTATAGCACAGGTTGTTGTTGTGCTTATTGTTTTTGCCTGCACAGGCTTTAGTGTGTACTTCCTGAAAAAACCAATTCTGAATTTTCTAACTGGCGAAGGGAATGAAAGTGCCATGGCAAAAACACTTTATTATATTTTCATTCTCCCAATTTATAATATTCTTCTTCTTGGCTATGGGTTTTTGTTCGGACAATTTAAATTCTTCTGGGCCTTTGAAAAAAGATTTTTTAGTCACTTTGTTCCCAAGTCAAAAAGAAAATAGAAATAACGTCGTGGTTTAGTTAATCTTAACCAAGTGATATCAAATAGAAAACAGAATTGATTATAAATGAAGAAGCCGTCATAACAGACGGCTTCTTCATTATTGAAATATGATTCTTTATATGCTTACGCCTTCTTGGTTTCACCTTTATCGAAATCCAATACAATTGGACCAGCGATGAAAATAGAAGAGTATGTTCCTACGAAAATACCAACGAAGAGAGCGAATGAGAAACCTCTCAATACCTCGCCGCCAAAAATCAAAAGGATAGTAACAACAACTAAAAGAGTTCCAGACGTAATCAATGTACGGCTAAGAGTACTGTTGATGGCATCGTTAAACACTTTAACTCTGTCGTGATTAGTGCCTTGGTTGAAATATTCACGCAGACGGTCAAAAATGATAACGGTATCGTTTAGAGAGTGACCGATAACGGTAAGAATAGCGGCTACGAAAATCTGATCGATCTCAAATTGAAATCCGAAAATGTGTGCAATCGAAAAGGCAGCAAACACGAACAATGAATCGTGAAGGGTGGCAATAATAGCACCCACACTATATTGCCATTTTCTGAAGCGTATTAAAATGTAAATGAAAATTGCAATCAGTGAAAGGAAGCTGGCTTTAAATGCTGAGTTTTTAATATCATCAGCAACGGTTGGACCAACTTTAGAAGAACTTGAAATGGTGAAATGTCCTTCGTTCATTCCTTTTTCATTTTCAGAATATTTCAGGTTAGTAAATTTTTCTAATCCTGAGATAAGTTCATGCTTAACTTTTTCATCAGCTGATTCAGAGTGATCATCAATCAGGTGTGATGTCGTTACTTTCATAACGTTGTTAGCACCATAGTTTTTAACTTCCGTGCTGGCTTTCTCGAAGCTTTCAGTCAATGCTATTTTTAAATCAGTAGCAGCAACTGGTTTGCTAAAGCTAACCACATAAGAGCGTCCACCTTTGAAATCGACACCCAGATTTAGTCCCTGAATAGCAACGGCAATGAAGCCCACCACAATCATACCAACAGATATAATATAATTGACTTTACGCATTCCAACGAAATCAAAATTCGGTCTGTGACTTACGATGTTCGATAAGAAAGTATCAAATGAAACTTTTGATTCGTCGTCGCCTCTGCGCACCATCCATTCGATAATAACTCTTGAGATGTAAACAGCAGAGAAGAATGATGTGATGATACCGATAATCAATACGATAGCGAAACCTTTCAACGGTCCTTGTCCAAATAAGAAAAGGAAAACAGCACTTAATAGCGTAGTAAGGTTAGAGTCAAAAATACTGGCGAAGGCTCTTGAGAAACCAACGTTGATAGCGTCTCTTAGTTTTCGTCCATTTCGCAATTCTTCTTTCACACGCTCATAAATCAGTACGTTAGCATCAACGGCCATACCCATAGTAAGCACGATACCAGCAATACCAGGAAGAGTTAACGCGGCATTAAACTGAGCCAAAATACCTAAGATGAAGAAGATGTTAAACAGAAGGGCCATGTTTGCAACCCAACCACTTTTAGCATAATAAACAACCATGAACAATGCCATGATAATCAATCCACAAGCCATTGAAATCAACCCTTGATCTTGCGCTACTTTACCCAGTGTTGGACCAATAATAGCTTCTTCAACAATGCGAGTTGGTGCTGGTAGTGAACCAGCTTTTAATACGTTAGCTAAATCTTTAGCTTCTTCTACAGTGAAGTTACCAGAGATTTGAGAGTTACCATTTGGTATTTCATTGATAACGTTTGGTGCTGAGTAAACTGTCTTATCAAGAACAATAGCAATACGACCTTTTGGTGTTTTGTTGGAAGCTTCAGCTGTCATCTTAGCCCATGTCTTTGTGCCTGATGTATTCATCGTCATGCTTACAGCAGGCTTGCCATATTCATCTGAAGAAAGGCGTGCGTCTGTGATAACTTCACCAGTCAATTTAGATTTTCCGTTACGGCCTAAGTCAATGAAGTAAAGTTCAAGTGCTTCGCTACCGGTTTGAGATTTGTCAGGCTTGTTGCCCCAGTAAACAGCGATGTTACGAAGTAAACTTTTTACTTCAGGACGTTTGAAGATTTTGTTTATCTCAGCAGTGTCTTTTACATCATAGCTAAAATCACCACGTGACTTGCTTAAAGCAAACAGAGGAGATACATCCTGATTTAAGGAATCTAATCCGTTCTTTTTAGTGCTGTCTTTTGCTGACTGAAGTTCTTTTTCAAGTTTAGATGCGGCAGTATCTTTCTTAAGCGTATCGGCTGTAAGAAGTGAGTTTAAGCTTTCTGAGTTTGTTTCAGACTTTGTTTCTGATGCTTTCTGTGCTTTCTTTTCTTTTACAAGGAAATCGTTGATGGCAATAAGAGAGGTATTGCGTTTTTCCATGTCGGCCAGATCCCAGAACTCTAACTTGGCAACGCCTTGCAAAAGTTTGCGCACGCGTTGTGGATTGTCTGCGCCTGGTATTTCAATTTGAATGTTACCCGTGTTAGGAAGTAATTGTATGTTAGGCTGGGATGTTCCGAATTGATCTAAACGATTTCTCAAGATAATGAAGGAACGATCAATAGCACTTTCGATTTCTTGATTTACTTCTTTGATTACAGTCTCATCAGAATCATTAATACCTATACGACCACGTGTAGTTGCGCTTGCAAAAATAGTCGCTAGCTTTTTGCCAGGATTAGCTTCCTGGTATGTTCTGAAGAAGATTGAGCTAAATTTTTCAGAAGTAGTCTTTTGTATTTTGATTGACTTGTTCAGGGCTTGCAGGAATGCTGAATCCTGGCTGTTACCACTAAGACCTTTTAAAATGTCTACAGGAGAAACTTCAAGTGTTACGTGCATACCACCTTGCAAGTCAAGGCCAAGGCTAAGCTCGTTATCTTTTATTTCTTTGTAGGTGAACTCAGCGCCAAATAAATTATAAACTGGCAGGTTCCAGATGGAGTCAATGTAATTCTGTTTTTTGGCCAGGTTTACAATGCCATTCTTGTCTGTTGCTGTTTCCAATGCCTGGTTCTGAATTCGCATGGAGACAACGGTAAATGATAGGAAATACAAGCACAACAATGTAATTGTTATGGCAAGTAAAACCACAAATCCTTTATTACGCATAAATTAGTTTGAATTAGGTTTAAAAGTTTAATTAAAAGTCTGTTGTATGTAGTGTGGCCACGACCACGTATCCTCTGAAAGAATATCAGTGTAAATGATTTGGCTAGTGAATATTAAGGGGCGTTGGGCGAAATGATCACCCGAAAGAGTGTCTGAAAGAACTTCCCTAATGATAGGGGAACGCTTTGAGATACTTCTGGCTGCTCATTTTCTTCGAAAAGAATTTCAAACAGGCAGAATGGTTTTGTGTTTATTTCAACGTGGGCTGAAGTAGGCTGTGAAAAGGAAGGAAGCGAAATGCAGCTATCATCAGCGTTTTTCTGCTTTTCCTGTTTCTCGGTCTTTACTTCTTTTTTGCTGTAACGAGCGGCTTCAAAAAAGAAAACCTGCGAAAATATTACCACAAGGGCTGTTATCAGTCCCATAATAATAGTTGCGGTATGAAGTCGTTGTTTTCTCATTTTTCTTTGAGGCCTACAAAAGTAGGGAAATGTATGAGATGTGCAAATCGTAGGATTACCCAGGATTTAAAGCTTGGTTTTTAGATATACGGTAAGGACATCTAGTCCACGGCTACATTGGCTATTGTTGGGAATTACGATGTCAGCCTTATGCTTCAGCGGTTCAATCAGGCTTTCGTAAATGGGCATAACATGATTTTCGTAACGGTATAATACATCATTAAGATCGTAACCACGCTCATCATTATCACGACGAATACGACGGCTCAATTTTACGTGGTCTTTAGCTTCAATAAAGATCTTCAGGTCGAGTTCTTTTTCTACTTCAGGAAAGTATTGAACAAACAAACCTTCAATAACTAATATAGGTGCTGGTTTAAACTCGAGTATTTCGGGTTTTGCGTTCGGATTGTTGAAAGTGTATTCCTTTATCTTAAGCGTTTCGCCTTGCTTGATTTTTAAAATATCCGCTGCCAGGCGCTCACGCTCAATGGCCTCTGGCAAATCGAAATTCTGCACACCCTGGCTATCTACTTTTTGCTGTTCGCGGGGTCTGTAATAATGATCCTGCGAGAGTAGGCAAATATCTTCTGGCTTGAATTGAGCAGACAAGTTCTTTAGAAAATAGGTTTTGCCTGATCCGCTTCCACCGGTAATGCCAATGGTAAATGGTTTTTTCATGTTCAAAAATACAAATCTTAAATACTGCTTCTTATATGCCTTTAAGAAAGGCAACTAATTTTTCTACTGCCAGGGCGCGATGGCTTACTTTATTCTTTTCAGCCATTGTCATTTCGGCAAAGGTTTTTGTGTAGCCTTCAGGTTGAAAAACCGGATCATATCCAAATCCGTCACTACCTTTTTTAGTTTCTGCTATGATGCCGTTTATTACACCTTCAAAAGTTTTTGTTTCGCCCAGACCCATAACGGTAATAACTGTTCTGAATTGGGCTGTGCGGTTTGTTACACCGTGCAGATTTTTTAGCAGTAGATTAATATTGTCTTCGCTTTTTTTCTGCTCGCCGGCATAACGAGCCGAGTATACGCCGGGTGCTCCTTGCAAGGCTGCTACTTCAAGGCCGGTATCATCAGCAAAGCAGGGCATGTTGTAGTGATTGAAAATGAAGCTTGCTTTTTGAAGAGAGTTTCCTTCAAGGGTTGGTTGTGTTTCTTCTAACTCATCAAAGCAACCTAACTCATCCAGGCTTATAATTTCGATGTCAGTAAGTATGTGCTTTACTTCTTCAAGCTTGTGTTTATTGTTTGTTGCGAAACAGATTCTCTTCATCATGATTAAGCTGCGCTTCTTAAAATAAAGAAGTCCGGCATCATGATGCCGGACTTGCTTATAGAATTTAAAGTTTTACTATCCTTTCTTTTTGCCTTTTACTGAAGGCTTGTTGTTAGCATTTGCTGCTTTCTCAGGATCTGTGATATCAACCATTTCTATGTCAAATACCAGGATTGAGTTTTCTGCAATTTTGTCACCGGCGCGTTGTGGACCGTAACCCAGTGTAGATGGAATATAGAATGTTGCTTTAGATCCTTTGTTCATCAGCTTCAACGCTTCGTGCCAGCCTCTGATAACATTGCTACGTTCTACAACAACATCAAACGGTGCGTACGGCTCGCGACGTGCGTCATAAAGACCTTTCTCTTGGGCAAGAGTTTTCACGTTTGTATCAAAATAGTTACCATCTAATAAATAGCCAGAGTAATTTACTTTAACACTTTGACCAGGCGTTGCATTTGCACCTGTGCCAGGCTGTGTAATTACATAGCGTAAGCCAGAAGAAGTAGTGTCTGCTTTGATGGATTTCTCAGCAAGAAATTTATCAATGGCCTCGATGTCTTTTGTAAGCTGTTCAGTTTGCTTCTTCTGCATCAACTCTTGTTGCTTTGCCATGTACTTTTCACGACTTGTAATTTCTGTTACACTGATCAGGTAAGAAATAGAACGCGTTGAATCCATTTTAGGAGGAAGTCCGCTGCCAACAATGTCTTTGAAGAATTTTTTAACGGGCATAGTTACGATAACGCTATCACCTTTTGATAACTGACGGAACATTTGAACCATTCCATTTTCAGTTTTCAATGCGCCTGTGTCAGCAATCAGAACGGCAGCGGGGAAACCTATTTTATGAGTATCTGCCCATACTGAATCTTTTGAGTCTTTCATCAGGTATTCAAATACCAACACCTCGTCTGTTTTAGGAAGAACGCCATCGCCAGCTTTGGCAACAGAGAACTCCATTCCGTTAGGTGTTTTCTTTACATTAGAATTACAGGCGACCATCATTATCAGAGCACCCACAGCAGCAATTGAAAAAAATTTATTCATGTTGTTTTTAGTTTTCAGTTTTGAATTTTTTAGTTGATTGATTGTAGAGAAGCGTTGTTTAACAGTTCGGTTTTATATTCTGGTAAAATCGATAGCAGTTTTTTAAGTGTTTCTTCGAAGCTTAAATTGCTCTGGCCTCCGGCTGCATTTTTGTGACCCCCACCTTCAAAGTGTTTCCGGGCGAGGTCATTAACGGAGAAGTTACCAAGTGAGCGGAAAGAAAGTTTAACACTATCCTTGCGTTCTGAGATTAGTACCGCTAATTGAATTCCTTCAATTGACAATCCGAAATTAACGAGGCCTTCTGTATCGCCTGTTTGCGATCCATATTTTTTAAGATCCTCGATATCCAGGGCAATGTATGCCGTTTTGTATTCTGGCAGTACCTGTAGTTTCTGACTCAGTACATATCCCAGAAGGCGTAAACGTTCAAGCGAATTGGTATCGTATATAAGCTTGGATATTTTAGATGGATTGGCACCGCGGTCGACAAGCTGCCCTGCAGACTCAAACACTTTATGCGTGGTGTTAGGATGACGAAAGCCACCAGTGTCAGTCATAATGCCTGCATAGAGACACTCAGCAATGGAAGCGTCAATCAAATTCTCATCGCCTAAATCTTTTATGATTTTATAAACCAATTCTGCTGTTGAGGCCGTCTGCACATCCCACTCTATAAAATCGGCGAAGTCTTGTGGTTCTAAGTGATGATCTATCAATACTTTTTTAGCAGAAGATTTCTGCACCATGTCACCCAGCTCATTAATTCTGCTTAGGCTATTAAAGTCGAGGCAGAAAATAATATCTGCTTTTTCAATGAGAGAAGCAGGCTGTTCAGGTTTTTCCTTTTGAAATACAAGCACCTCACTGTTGCCGTTCATCCAGTTTAAGAAAGCGGGGTAATCACTTGGGGTAATTACAGTTGGTGCATGTCCTTTCTTCTTTAAATATCCGGCTAATCCCAGGGATGATCCCAGCGCATCAGCGTCAGGTTTAAAATGGGTGAGGATCACCACGGTACGTGGTGTTTTCAAGAAAGCTTGTAAGGCTTGAATATTCTGCATAGTCACCCAAAAAGAAGCGCAAAAATGGTGAAAAATAGTCCATATTCCATAGTGAACTCTCAATAGTTCCTGACCAAAAAATCCAAAAAGGCAAAAACTCTGGCTTTAAGACTATGCACTATGGACTAATTCTTTATTTTTGCGCCCGATTACAGGTATGCCGGACTCGGCACATTTTCTAAGAAACTAAAAATTAACATTTATATGGCAGGAAAAAGAACATTCACCATGATTAAGCCCGATGCTGTTATTGCCAATAATACTGGTGCTATCACAAAAATGATTGAAGAAGCTGGATTCAAAATTATTGCAATGAAGAAGACCAAGCTTTCACCAGAAGCAGCAGGCAAGTTTTATGAAGTTCATAAGGAACGTTCTTTTTATGGAGAATTATGTGCTTACATGTCATCAGGTGCTATCGTGCCAATGATCCTTGAAAAAGAAAATGCTGTTGAAGATTTCCGTAAGCTGATTGGTGCAACTGATCCTAAGAAGGCTGACGTTGGAACAATTCGTAATCTTTTCGCGAAGTCAATTGAAGCTAACGCCATTCATGGTTCTGATAGTGATGAGAATGCCGAGATTGAAGGAAGCTTCTTCTTCTCACAACTTGAACGCTTTTGATTTAGATAAAAGTTAATGGTTAATCGTTAATAGCCAATGACCAATAACCATTTTAGTAATAAATAATTAATTATAATTTGAAAAAGCACGGAGCAATCTGTGCTTTTTTTGTTCCTCTTAACCAAGAAGAGTTTTTGAATGGCCGATGACCAATTGCTATTGTCTGTCGACAGTGGACCGTCAACTCTCTAACTAATCAAACAACCCTTTCGTCTTTCCCAGTGGAGTAACAATCTTCAGATGCTTGTAAGCAAGTTCAGTAGCTTCTCTTCCACGCGAAGTTCTTTTAATGTATCCCTCCTGAATCAAGAAGGGTTCATACACTTCTTCAATGGTTTCAGACTCTTCGCCAACGGCTGTAGCTATAGTTGTTAAGCCAACCGGACCGCCTTTAAATTTTTCAATAATAGCACTGAGTATGCGATTGTCCATTTCATCCAATCCATTCTCATCCACATCCAATGCTTTCAATGCTATCTGTGCAATGGCAATGGTAATTGTTCCATTTCCTTTTATCTGGGCGAAGTCGCGTGTGCGGCGTAATAAGTTGTTGGCAATACGTGGCGTGCCTCTGCTTCTCCTCGCAATTTCAAAAGCCGCATCATCATCAATAGGTGTTTTTAAAATTGCTGCCGATCGTTTTGTTATGGCTGTTAATAATGCTGAATCATAGTATTCCAGGCGGGCATTGATACCGAAGCGTGCGCGCAACGGTGATGTGAGCAGACCTGCACGGGTGGTTGCTCCAATTAATGTAAATGGATTAAGACCTATTTGTACAGAACGTGCATTGGGTCCGGAGTCGAGCATAATATCGATCCGGAAATCTTCCATGGCGGAATACAAATATTCTTCAACAATAGGATTGAGCCTGTGAATCTCATCGATAAACAAAACATCATTTGTCTCCAGGTTGGTGAGTAAGCCGGCCAGATCGCTGGGCTTATCAAGTACCGGGCCTGAAGTAATTTTTATATTCGATTCGAGCTCATTGCATATAATGTGAGACAATGTAGTCTTACCTAATCCCGGAGGACCATGAAGCAATACGTGATCTAATGGTTCACTGCGTTGGCGTGCTGCCTGAACAAAGATTTTGATGTTATCAACTACCTTTTGTTGGCCAGTAAAATCGCTAAACGATAATGGACGGAGGGCTTTCTCAAATTCCTTTTCCCTGATCGTTAACTCGTCACCTTCGCCACTTAGATAGTCTTCTCTCATTGTTATTTATCGCTGTCTTAATAATGAGTAAAGGTCAGAAAATTATTAATGGTTTCAAGTTTAAAAATAACGATGCACGGACTATTTAAGCAACAATGTTGCATTTAAGTTTATTTGTTTACCTTTGCCATCCTTTAAAATCAGGCAAACAGTACTTTCCCGATGGCATTTAAAATTCTGGTTCTTTTTTTAACACCATTGCTTTCCGGGCTTTTGATTTATCTCATTCCGCAGGGAAGGCGTACAAATTTTAAGTTGTTACTAGTCTTTGCAGGCTCCTACCTGTTTGCTATTACGGTTATTCATATTCTGCCTGAGCTTTATATTCATCATCCCAACTTTCAGTTTATTGGAATATTTGTATTAGCTGGCTTCTTTCTTCAGCAGTTATTGGAATATTTTACTTCAGGCATAGAGCATGGTCATATTCATACTGGCGATGATCATGCTCATCATGACCATCATCACAATCATGATCATCACCATCATAAAAGCATGTCGGCTATTGTGCTACTGATAGCTTTGTGTGTTCATGCCTTTTTAGAAGGAGGCATGTTAGCACAGCCAACAACGATGGGCCCTGTGTATGATGTTAATGCAATTTTGCTGGGCATTGCCTTGCATCGGGCGCCGGCAGCTTTTGCGTTGATGACGGTACTATCCTTTCAACTTAACTCCCGCAGGAAAGCCATTCCGTATTTGATTGTGTTTTCATTGGCAGCGCCTATCGGATTATTTTTAAGCACCTACTTAACCGACCATGAAATATTAACAGCTACTGGTTTGATTTACCTGTACGCTTTGGTGAGTGGTAACTTTCTTCATATATCAACCACCATTGTTTTTGAAAGCAGTCCCGAGCACAGATTCAATGCTATGAAAATGGTAGTTGCTATTATTGGGGCATTGCTTGCTGTTGTAGTTCAGGCATTGGTATAGAATCAACAGAAAGGCTATCTTTCTTCCATGAATGCTGTTGTTCAATGTAAGTCCTGGAAAGGAAATAATCCACCCAGGAAAATTCTGGTGATGCGCTTTCAGGCATTAGGCGATACCATAATAACGTTGCCCTACTTAAAATCAATTAAGCAGCAGTATCCTGATATTGAAATTCATTTTTTAACACGAAAGGAAGTAAGTCCTATTCCTGCAAGTATTTTTCTTTTTGACAATGTGATAGCCATTGGTGGAGGTCGTAATGCCAGGCTTCAGTTTTTTCTGGCGCTTCTTAAACTTCCATTGCTTTGGTTTCAGCGATATGATGCTGTATTAGATTTACAGAATAATAAGATAAGTAAAACAGTTCGTAAGCTTATTTCTGCTAAAGCATCGACACAGTTTGATTTGTTTTCACCAATCTCCGCAGGTGAACGAACAAGACAAACTATTGAAGCGCTCTGGACATGGAAGATTACGCTGGCTACTTCATTTCAATTTAAAGACAGTAAATTTCAGGCAGACGAATTGTTGAAGCAACATGGAAGGAAGGGCGATCACGAACTTATAGTATTGAATCCTGCAGGCTATTCACCTTCGCGAAGCTGGCCGACAAATTATTACATAGAATTTGCCAAAGCCTGGCTTAAACAAAATGAGTTAATTCAGTTTGTGTTGTTATTACTCCCCTCGATGCAGGCAAAAGCAAACGCAATTGCTAATGCATTAGGTAGTCATTGTATTGATTTGACTGGTAAGGCCAACCAGGTTGAAGCCTTTGCCATTCTGCAGAAATGTAAATTTGTTTTATCTGAAGATTCAGGATTGATGCACATGGCCTGGGTACAGGGGATACCAACGTTAGCATTATTTAGCTCGAGCAGCAAAGAATGGTCTGCACCACAAGGTGAAAGATCTTATTGTCTTGATTCTTCTGACCTGGAGTGTGGGCCTTGTATGCTTGAGGTTTGCAAGTTTGGTGACAACAGGTGCTTAACACGATATACGCCTGAATTTGTTTTAGATAAAGCCAAAGCATTAACTTCACCGAAATCAATTTGAATTTATGTTTGGCGTTTATAAACGATATCCATTTCACATACCATTAAGAACAAAAATTTTAAATGTTTTTCGTTTTGTATTCACCTTTGATGCAACAGAAAAATTTTTGATTGCAAGGTTGTCGCCAGGACATTCAAGGCTGTGGCGGAAATTTATTCCTCCATTATATTTTTACAACAAGGGAAGTATTCGTTATGCAGAAAGAAGTGGTATACGTTACGTGCTAGATGTGAGTACACTTCATGGTCACTCCATTTATTTCTACATCATTAAAGACACCGCGTGGGACAATCTTTTTAAATTGATACGTCCTGATTTTTACATCATTGATGCAGGTGCCAACATCGGATTTCTATCCTTGTATTTTGCAAAAGAATGCATCAATGGATTTGTTTACAGCTTTGAACCAGACTCTGATAGTTTTGACTCTTTGCAGAAAAGTGTAAACCGGAATGAATTTAAAAACATAAAACTTTTTAAAACTGCGCTTGGTGCCGAGGCTGGTACTGCTGAACTTTTTAAAGTTTATGTTAATAATCCC
>DATCRE010000783.1:0-10550 GCA_036569145.1 Cyclobacteriaceae bacterium | reverse complement strand
ATCCAGCAGGGCGTTGATCTTTCCTTCAGTGGTATAAAATTTATTTACGATAATGATCTTTTGATCTTTTAATACGCAATAACCAGATTTGAAATTTCCCTTCTCATAACGCAAAACATGGTCTGACTCATTAATCAGCTCCTCCAGCTTGGTCAAAAACGGTGTTGTATATTTGATCATAACGGTAAGCAAAATGTATGGGGCGAAGATAGGCATATTTGTGGAAAAGTTACCAGTTGAAAAATGCCGCTTTTTATAACAATGTATCTGCCAGCTGCTAACTGGATACTATTCAACTCATTGCTATCTTGCGACCTTGGAAATGAAGAAAAATAGCTTAATTGTAATTGTGGGGCCCACTGCTGTGGGAAAAACTGCCATTGCCATAGAATTGGCCAAACAGTTTAACACCGAAATAATTTCGGCCGATTCCCGGCAGATTTTTAAGGAAATGACCATTGGCACGGCGAAACCATCTGATGATGAGATCAACACCATACCTCATCATTTTATCAATAGCCATTCTATAAACGAAGCCTACGATGCAGCGCAATATGGCAGAGACGCGCTGGTGCTGATAAATGAACTCTTTAAAAAGCATAAAATATTAATTCTATGCGGCGGCTCGGGCCTATACATTAAAGCAGTGCTGGAGGGCTTCGATGAAATTCCTGAAGTGCCCGAAAGTGTTCGTGAAGAACTCAATCATAATTATGAGCGAGAAGGTTTGACATGGCTGCAAAACAAAATGAAGGAACTCGATCCTGATCATTTTAATATCATTGATCAACAAAATCCTCACAGACTCATTCGTGCGTTAGAGGTGCGCATGAGTACGGGACAATCCATCGCAACATTTCAAAAGAAAGCAAAACTCAAACATGATTTCAATGTCATAAAAATAGGTCTTGAAGTTGAGCGTGATGAACTCTATCATCGCATCGACAGTCGCATGGATAAAATGATTGAAGCCGGCTTGTTTGAAGAAGCTGAAGCGCTTTATAAATACAAAGATCACCAGGCATTACAAACCGTGGGATACCAGGAGATTTTCGATTTTATGGATGGTCAGTATGATCGTGATGAAGCTATTCGATTATTGAAACGAAACTCACGTCGTTATGCCAAACGTCAGCTAACGTGGTTTAAGCGCGATGAAGAAATAAAATGGTTTGCTCCTGATTCTTTGCCAATCTTATTAAACTGGCTGAACGGAATATTATAAGCTCCGTTCATCAAAAAATACCTTTTCACTGGAGCGGATGTACCATTAATCCTTGTTTCGTTTGGTTTACCATAATGAAACATCAGGTATTATCATTATTTTGCTTCTTATATTTTTATCCGATGAAGAGAATTCTACTTGTCTTTAGTGCTTTGATTTCATGGAACGTAGTTTCTGCGCAGCTTTATATCAATGAAGTTTGTCCGGCCAATGGCGATATTATACACGATGACTACTTTAATTTTCCGGGATGGATTGAGTTGTACAACAATGGCGCTACCAGTCTGAATGTAGGAGGTTATTATCTTTCGGATAACGCAGATATGACTAAATGGACAATTCCTTCAGGAACTTCTATACCATCGAAAGGCTACCTGCTGATTTGGTGTGATGATCTCAATCTAAAATTGCACACCAATTTTTCACTTGATACGGATGGTGAAAAGATAACCTTGTCCTCACCTGGCCTTGCGCAAATTGATGTCGTGGAGTATCCTAAAATGTTCACAAACATTTCGTACGGACGAACTACCAATGGTGCTTCTACGTGGAGTTTTTTATCATCACCTTCTCCCGCAGGTAGCAATGTTTCCACTGCTGCTACTGTGAGGCTTGACGCTCCAACGGCATCTGTTAAATCAGGTCGATATTCCGGAATTCAAAGTGTAACATTAACACATCCAGATCAGAGTGCTGAAATCAGATACACGCTTGATGGCTCAGAACCTAACAGCACTTCGTCTAAATATGCAGGACCTGTTTCTATTTCATCTACAAAGACATTGAAAGCAAAAGCTTTCAGTTCAAATTTTTTGCCCAGCAAAACAGAAGTGAAAACTTATTTTATAAACGAACATACTTTTACATTGCCAACTGTTTCGCTCTCGATACAGCCATCTTATTTGTGGGATAATATCATTGGAATTTATACAGACGGAACAAATGGCACAATAGGTAATTGTCAGAACGTTCCTAAAAACTGGAATCAGGATTGGGATCGCCATGCAGACTTTGAATACTTTGACATCACCGGAAATAAAACTTTTGATCAATCAGTTGATATTCGAATAAGCGGAGGTTGCAGTAGAGCCAATTCTCAAAAATCATTTGCGGTAAGAGCCCGTGATAAATATGGAAAAGGATCACTGGATGAACATTTCTTTAAATCAAAAGACATCAAGGAATTTGGAAGTGTTTTTTTAAGAAACTCTGGCAACGATTTCAATGTAACATCTTTTCGCGACGCACTCATGCAAACACTAACCGTAAGTCAGATGGATGTTGATTACCTGGCATATCAGCCTTCTACGTTATATATCAACGGTCAATACTGGGGCATACAAAGCTTACGCGAAAAAATTGATGGAGATTATATTGAATCCAACTATGGCATTAAGAAAGACGACATTGATTTGCTGGAGACGTATGAGAATGCTATTGAAGGAACAAACGAAGCTTATGTAAATTATAAGAATACACTTCAGGGAATGAATCCATCAGACCCGGCAACATTCAAGTTCATTGATGATCATATTGATGTGCAAGAATATATCAATTACCTCGTCTCAGAAATTTATTATGGAAATACGGATTGGCCAGGCAACAATCAGAAATTCTGGAGACAACGTTCTACCAATGGAAAATTCAGATGGATAATGTGGGATTTGGATTTTGGTTTTGCTTTATATCCGGATTGGTCATCGAATTACAATCATCCAACACTTCAGTTTGCTACCGATCCTAACAGCGGAGTTGATTGGCCAAACCCATCATGGTCAACACTTCATATCAGATTAGTGCTTCAGAATCCTGAATTCAGAACACGGTTTATTCAAACACTCACAACGGCCATGAGTACTACATTCAAACCAGAGCGTGTCATAAAATATATTAACGCTTTTCAAGAGCCATTGAAAGCCGAGATGCCATATCACAAACAACGATGGGGTGGAGTGATGTCTGATTGGGAAGCAGATGTTCAGAGACTGCGTGACGTTGCTGTTTTACGAAATAATTTTATGCAGCAACATACTGCTGATTTCTTTGACTTAACAGAGCGTGTAAACATCAGTGTAAGTGCATCGCCTCAAAACTCAGGAACGTTTAAACTCAACGGTATTCAAGCCGATGAACCATTATCGAATGGATCTTATTTTAAAGGATTGCCTTACAAAATTGAAGCAGCACCTCATGCCGGATTTGTTTTTAAGAACTGGAAAATAACAAAGCGTCAATCAACATCCGGCACCTCTATTACAAAAGGTGATACGTGGAAATATTTTGATCAAGGTATGAGTCCCGGTAGTGATTGGAATACATCAGCATTCAATGATAATACATGGTCATCGGGGCCAGCGCAATTAGGATATGGCAATGATGGAGAAAAGACAACGGTTAATTATGGGGCTGATGCTGGCAATAAATTCATCACAACATATTTCCGAAAAACATTTACGATTGATAACACAGACGGTATGCAAGATGTAAATGCCGCTGTTCTTTTTGATGATGGTGTGGTAGTGTATGTTAATGGCGTTGAAGTATATCGAAACAATATGCCGGATGGTGCAATTGATTTTAACACGCTTGCATCAACAACAATTCCGGTAGAGAACATTTTTAATTCATTTACAATCAGCAAAGATTTATTTGTTGCTGGTACAAATACAGTAGCGGTTGAAATTCACCAGGCATCGCCAACTAGTAGTGATATTGGTTTTGACTTTGAATTGAAGACGACTGCCATTGGTGACGTTGTTGAATCTTCAAGTAGTACATCTGTTCTTATAGACACTGCCTATTCTGATGTAGTCGTGCAAGCTTTCTATGAAGCATTGCCATCTGTTAGCGGAATTGTCATCAATGAATTTTCTGCAGCCAAGTCTACTGTAAAAGATGATTTTAATGAAGTAGAAGACTGGATCGAATTGTATAACAAAAGTGCGGTGCCGGTAGATGTAGCGGGATTGTTTATAACCGATGATTTGAATAATAAGACGAAGTATAAAATACCTTCAGGTCACGCTAAAACAATTATTCAGCCAGGAAGCTATCTCTTGCTTTGGGCAGATGATCAGGTTAATCAAGGCGTTACACATCTTAGTTTCAAATTGTCAGCTGATGGTGAAGCTGTCGGACTTTACCAGGTAGTAGGTCAGGACACGCTATCGCTTGATGCATTCAGGTATGCATCACAAGAAGATAATTCGTCATGGGCACGAATTCCAAATGCAACGGGTTCATTTACAAAAACAGTAAAATTAACACCTGGCAGTTCAAATATATTGATAACAGGAACCGATGAAGATTTGACTCCATTGGTCATTTACCCGAATCCCGCAGGTGACCACATCTCAATCCATACACCTGGAAAAATAAATGAAGTTCTGATTTATGATTTAATGGGAAGAATGGTGAAGTCTTTTACAGATGTGAAAAATGATTCGTTGCTTTCACTAGAGAATCTTCAGCAGGGACTCTTTGTAGTTAAGGTCAGATTGGAAAATCAGGAAGCTGTTGTGAAAATTATAAAACAGTAGGTATAGAATTTTTCTTTTGCAATGCATAATCCCAGTCTTTCCAGACTGGTTCATAACCTTGCTGTCTAATGATGGCTGCAATTTCAGCAGGAGTTCGTTCATCAGATATTTCAAATTGTTCAAGCGACTGTTTGTCTATCACATATCCTCCAGGATTTGTTTTTGAACCAGCACTCATGGAAGTAATGCCAAGCTTGATAATATGATCTCTGAATTTTTCACTCTCCCTTGTCGACATAGAGAGTTCTACTTCTTCATTGAATATTCTGAAGGCACAGATTAATTGCACTAACTCATGATCATTCATTTCAACCTTTGGTGTTAATCCGCCGGAGAACGGTCTTAGTCTTGGAAATGAAATAGAATACTTTGTTTGCCAATATGTTTTTTCAAGATACTCTAAATGTAGTGCTGTGAAGAAACTATCTACCCGCCAGTCTTCAAGACCAATCAGGGTGCCTAATCCTATTTTATGAATGCCTGCTTTTCCTAATCTGTCAGGAGTTTCAAGCCTATAATCAAAGTTTGATTTCTTTCCCTTTGGATGATGAAGTTTATAATCCTGCTGATGATACGTTTCCTGGTAAACCAAAACAGTATTTAATCCTTCTTCACCCAATATCAGATAATCATTTTCATCTAGGGGTTGTACTTCCATAGCGATGTGAGAGAAGTATGGACGAACAACATGCATGGCATTTTTTAAATAATCAACACCAACAGTAGTGTTAGCTTCTCCGGTTACCAGCAGCACATGATCGTAACCCATAGCTTTAATAGCCTGTGTTTCTTTTATGATCTCAGCATCAGTTAATGTCTTGCGTTTGATCTTATTGTCAAAACTAAATCCACAATAAGTACAAATGTTCTGACACTCGTTAGACAGATAAAGCGGAACGTACATCTGGATTGTTTTGCCAAATCGTTTTTGCGTAAGCTCATGACTACATTGCGCCATTTGCTCCAGGTATGGCTTTGCTGCTGGTGATATCAGCGCTTTGAAATCTTCAAGCGTTCGCTTTGATTTATGCAACGCATGCTGTACATCCACTGATGTTTTGGCGTAAATGCTGTTGACTATTTCACTCCATGAATATTTTTCAAAAACAGCTTTAAAACTTTTAGAGCTCATCGAGAAAAGCGGTTAATGGACTACTGGCTATGGCATGATTTACAGGTTTGGCAAGACGTGCTTCGTATGCCATTCTTCCGGCCTCTACTGCCATCTTAAATGCTTGGGCCATCTGCACAGGATTTTGCGAGACAGCTATAGCCGTATTTACCAATACAGCATCAGCGCCCATTTCCATAGCGTGCGCTGCGTGAGAAGGTGAACCGATGCCAGCATCAACAATGACAGGTACATTACTTTGATCAATAATGATCTCCAGGAAATCGAACGTCTTAAGACCTTTGTTACTACCGATAGGAGAGCCCAGCGGCATAACAGCTGCAACGCCCACATCCTCTAATCGCTTACATAAAACCGGATCAGCGTGAATGTAGGGTAATACAATGAAACCAAGCTTCACTAATTCTTCTGCAGCCAGTAGCGTTTCGATTGGATCAGGAAGTAAATATTTGGGATCAGGATGAATTTCAAGTTTAAGCCAATTCGTTTCCAGTGCCTCGCGTGCTAATTGCGCGACAAACACGGCTTCCTTCGCTGTGCGCACTCCAGACGTATTCGGCAGTAATTTGAATTGTGAATGTGAGAGATGTTGCAGAATATCATCTTCACTATTATCAACATCAACGCGTTTCAACGCTACCGTTACGAACTCTGAACCAGAAGCCAACAGGCTTTCTTCCATCAGTGCAGATGAACTGAATTTACCTGTGCCGGTAAACAAGCGTGATGTAAATTGTGTATCTCCGATTTTTAAACTCATGATTTTATCGATTTAAAAATTCTGTAAACTCATTAACAACAACTGACATATCTGAAGCTAATCCAATAGACGACGCAACAGCTACTCCATAAACACCTGTTTCAAGAAGAAGATCAACATCTTCAGGCAAGATGCCACCAATGGCAATTACAGGTTTGGTTTTCTTTTCCAGCATAAATTGTTTCATGATTTCGCGATAACCTTCCAATCCTAAAATCGGGCTGAGTTTTTCTTTGGTGGTGGTGAATTTAAAAGGGCCAAGTCCAATATAATCAACTCCCTTGCTTACCAATGTTTTCAGATCTTCAAGTGTATTGGCCGTGCCGCCGATAATCGTATCATCGCCCAGAATGTTTTTGGCCTCAAGTGCATCCATGTCGGTCTTGCCAAGGTGTACTCCATCAGTCTTGCATTGTTTGGCAATCGTTACGTGATCATTGATAATAAGTTTGCTTCCATAGTGCTTGCAAACTTCCTGTGTTTTGATTGTTATATCCGTAATCTCTTCGAGCGATTTATTTTTGATTCGAAGCTGCACCCATGAAACTCCAGCCTGGCAAGCTTCTTCAGCTAATTGCCAGTGTGGTTTGTTCTGAACCTCTTGTGTTATATAATGAAGCTTGCTGATGGTTTTCATTGTCCTGATAAAATGTTGTGATAGCCGAGTAATGTAGTAGTGCTTTGCAGATATTGGTTGATGTATAGTCGTGCATGGTTGCATGATTCTTTCAAGGACATTTCCTTTGCAAGATTTGATGCAATAGCAGAAGACAGTACACAACCCGATCCATGTTTCTCTCCCGATGCTATTCGCTTGCCTTCGATCTTGTAATGACCCGAATTCGTGAACAGCCAGTCATCAACATTGTCACCATTGCTATGACCTCCTTTTAAATAAACATTTGTGTATTTACTTAACTGCATAGCACTTAACGATGGGTCATTGCTGTTTAAACATAATCGAATAACCTCGGGGATATTGGGTGTTAACAAGAATAGCTTCTTTAAAATCTTAACCACCAATTCAAAATCAATGCGTTGATGAAAATCGAAACCAGCGCTGGCTTTCAATATGGGGTCCCAAATAATTTTTATAGAAGGTTTATAGCTGAGCAAGTAATCGATAACATTGTTCAGCATAATGAAGTCAGAAATCAAGCCGATTTTAACAACATCGATTTTGTATTTTCTGAATAAAACATCAACCTGTTTTTGTATGGCGCTGAAAGAAGTCCACTCCATGCCATCAAACTCATTATCGTTTTGAAAAGTGATAGCAGTGCATACACCCAGACCGTAGGTGTGATTCATTTCAAATGTTTTAAGATCAGCAGAGATACCAGCACCGCTACTCGGATCGAAACCTGCCACACTTAAAACAAATGGTCTTTGATTACTCATGCTGTAATTTGTTTTTGAATTTCTTTGAAGTTATCGGAAGGATCTTCGCCATTCCAGATTGAACCAAGTAACACCGCACCATCAAAGCCTGCAGTTTTTATATTGTTGATATTATTTTTACTGATGCCACCAATGGCAAATACTTCAAAGCCTTTTCTTTTCTGAAGAAAAACAGCAGCGTCGTTTATATTGATTTTAGCGTTGTAGCCCTCTTTTGAAATACTATCAAACACAGGTCCGAGAAAAACATAATCTAATTTTAACTGAAGATTTTCAAGGTCTTCAATGCTGTGAAAAGAACCGCTCACACTTAATCTTCTTTGATGTGCTGTTGTAATTATTTTTTTTACTTCTGATAAACCAGCTTCGCGCATAAACCACGCTGTAAGATGAATGCCTTTCAGATTATACTTTTCTATCAACTTGTAATGACTGTGAATTACAATTTTTTTATACAATGAAGGAGGCAGTTGCTTTACAATCTTCTCAAAATCGTTTTGCGACAGATCAGGCTTACGCAGATGCAATGATTCCAGTCCTGCAATGAAAAGCTCCTGAATATGCTGAGCATCTTCAGGTTTATTTTCTGGCGCGGTGACTACGATTAATTTCATATTGATTTTGCAACTGATCTGTGTTTTTACTTTTATAAGTATACAGACGCTCCGGCTTCTTTAAATTCTTCAGCTTTTTCTTTCATGCCTTTTTGCAAGGCGTCAGTACTTTCTATTCCTAAATTCTCAGCATAGTCTCTTACATCCTGGGTTATTTTCATAGAGCAGAAATGAGGTCCGCACATTGAGCAGAAGTGAGCAATCTTTGCACCTTCGGCAGGTAATGTTTCATCATGAAACTCGCGCGCTGTTATGGGATCAAGCGAGAGGTTAAATTGATCTTGCCATCTGAATTCAAATCGCGCTTTGCTTAAAGCATTGTCTCTGATCTGCGCACCGGGATGTCCTTTCGCCAGATCAGCAGCGTGTGCAGCAATCTTGTATGTAATCACACCATCCTTCACATCTTTTTTATTAGGAAGTCCCAGGTGTTCCTTCGGAGTTACATAACAAAGCATGGCGCATCCAAACCATCCAATCATGGCAGCACCAATACCTGATGTGATGTGATCATAACCTGGTGCAATATCAGTAGTCAAAGGCCCAAGTGTATAGAAAGGTGCTTCATGACATTCTTTTAATTGCTTGTCCATATTTTCCTTGATGAGGTGCATCGGTACGTGGCCGGGGCCTTCAATCATTACCTGAACATCGTGCTTCCACGCAATCTTTGTAAGCTCACCCAATGTTTCCAGTTCAGCAAACTGTGCAGCATCGTTAGCATCAGCTATGCTCCCCGGACGTAAGCCATCGCCTAATGAAAACGAAACATCATAAGCTTTCATGATCTCACAAATTTCTTCGAAGTGCGTGTAAAGAAAATTTTCTTTGTGATGCGCAAGACACCATTTTGCCATGATAGATCCACCTCTTGACACAATGCCGGTAACTCGCTTTGCAGTAAGCGGAATATAACGCAAGAGTACTCCGGCATGTATGGTGAAATAATCAACACCCTGCTCTGCTTGTTCAATAAGAGTGTCTTTAAAAATTTCCCAGGTAAGATCTTCAGCCTTGCCATTTACTTTTTCTAACGCTTGATAAATAGGTACTGTACCAATGGGCACTGGTGAATTTCGGATAATCCACTCACGTGTTTCATGAATGTTTTTGCCTGTCGATAAATCCATAATCGTATCAGCACCCCAACGACAGGCCCACACTGCTTTCTCTACTTCTTCTTCAATGCTTGATGTAACTGCAGAGTTGCCAATGTTTGCGTTAATCTTGACGAGGAAATTTCTTCCGATAATCATCGGCTCACTTTCAGGGTGATTGATGTTTGCCGGAATGATGGCTCTGCCCGCTGCTATTTCATCCCTGACAAATTCAGGCGTGATAAATTGCTTTGGAGTATTAGCACCGAAGCTATGACCCGCATGCTGATGACCCGTATTTTTTAGCTGATCGATTCCCTGATTTTCGCGTATCGCAATATATTCCATTTCAGGCGTGATGATTCCTTTTCGTGCGTAATGCAGTTGTGTAACATTTGCATTTGGTTTAGCACGCCAGGGTTTTTGTGTATGCTCAAAACGTAACGAGTCGAGCGTTTTATTTTTCAATCGCTCACGTCCATAATGCGATGATATTTCTGCGAGCGGTTCAACATCAGCTCTTTGCTGTATCCATTCTTCACGAAGACGAGTCAGACCTTTGCGAACATCAATCACTGTATTAACATCGGTGTACGGTCCACTTGAATCATAGACAATAACATCATCATTCTTTTGTGAAGGCTTTCCGTTCATCTGCGTATCCGTCACTTCAATTTTTCGCATCGCCACCTTAATGTCATGCAACTGACCGGGTATATATATTTTAGTTGAAGCGGGGAATGGCTCCTTGGTTATCGTCTGTTCTGTAGGTGATTTTTCCT